>CAXRCQ010000303.1:0-8246 GCA_964228845.1 Blastomonas sp. | reverse complement strand
TCGGACGATGATTTCGTTGACGTCGACGCCGGCCGGCTGCTCTAGCGCGAAACGCACGGCGCGGGCGATAGCATCGGGGGTGAGCGACTGCTTGCGCCATTCGACCAGCGCCTCAGCGACTGCCGGATCGGTGATATCATGGCCCAGTGCGGTAGCCACGACACCGGGCGAGATCAGGGTCGCACGGATATCGTCGTGCTCGAGGCGCAATCCCTCGGTAATGGCGCGGACGGCATGCTTGGTGCCACAATAGACCGCTGCTGCAGGCACGACGATGTGCGCCGCGATCGAGGCGACATTGATGACGTGCCCGCTGCGCTGCGCGGCAAAGCGCGGCAGCACTGCAGCGATGCCGTTGAGCACGCCATGGATATTGACGTCGATCATCCGCTTCCATTCATCGCGCTTGCGCGCCGCAAGCGGGGCAAGCGGCATCACGCCGGCATTGTTGACCAGAGCATCTATCCGGCCGAAGCGCGCGTGTGCGGCGGCAACAAAGCCATCGAAGCTGTCAGCATCGACGACATCGAGCGCTTGCCAGGCAACGTTTTCGCCAAGCTCCTGCGCCAGCAGCGCGAGCCGTTCGGTCCGCCGCGCACCGAGGAGCAGCCTGGCCCCAGTTGCGGCTAGTTCGCGTGCGGTGGCCTCGCCGATCCCGCTCGAGGCACCGGTGATGAGAATGATCGTCTGAGAAAGATTGGTCATGGAGGGCTCCTTGGTCTTGGTGCCCCTTTATGCGGACTCTGCACTGCACAGCGTTAGACCATTAGACCGCAGAGTTTGCACGATTCTCCAAATCGCAGATGTCGGGGGTTGCGGGCCAGGTACAAACCGCTGAATATAACTTCATGTCAATAACCACGGAAATGGCGCACATCATCGCGCGGCATACGCCCGAACAGGGCTATCAGCCATGTGCTATCGGCGGCCTGTGGCTGATCCGCACCGACACACCCAGCCTGCCCGTCCCGACGGTCTATGATCCGTCGCTTTGCATTATCGTCCAGGGGGCCAAGACGGTCTCGGTTGGCGGGCGCAGCCTTTTCTATGACGAAGCGAATTACCTGATCGCCTCGGTCGACCTTGCATTGGTCGGCCATGTGGTGACCGCCAGCCCCGACCGGCCTTATCTGTGCTGCAAGATCGATCTGGATCCGACAGTGTTGGCTGAACTGATCATGGCGGAAGACGGCGCACTGCCACCGGGTGAGCCGCCGGCGCTAGCGGTGCATCCCAGCGATCCGGCGCTGCTGGATGCCGCATGCCGGTTGTTGCGACTTTTAGACACGCCGCAGGCCATCCCTGCACTTGCGCCGCTGATCCAGCGCGAGATTCTCTACCGTCTGCTGATCGGTCCGCATGGCGCGATGCTCCGGCACGCAGCCTCGGCAGACAGCCATCTCGGCCAGATCAGTCGTGCCATTGCATGGATCCGGGAGCATATGCGCGAGCAGCTTCGCATCGCCGATGTTGCGCGTGCCGCCAGAATGAGCGTGTCTTCGCTCCATCAGCATTTCAAGACCATCACTGGGCTGACCCCGCTGCAGTACCACAAGCAGTTGCGGCTTCAGGAGGCACGCAACCTGATGATCGCGGCTGGAATGTCCGCAGGATCGGCCGGCTTCGCCGTCGGCTATGACAGCCCGTCGCAGTTCAGCCGCGAGTATCGCCGCCTGTTCGGGGCTCCGCCGAGATCTGACATTGCTCGGCTCGAGCTCGCTCCCATGTTGGCTGCACAGCAGGCTTCGCATTAGAGGTTTCGACCAGACTTCTGCTCGGATCGACGTCTTGCCACGATCGACATCAAGGCCAAGCGGTTGCTGGTCCGAACGTTCACCAACTAGCGCCGTTTACATCAGCGGTGGCATCCGCACATTCACAAGCCGACCGCAAGCGACCCCGGGGGCAGTCGCTCAAGCAGGCGCGTCTGGATGATGTCTTTGCTCAAGTCCAGACTTTCAAGCCCGCTCGGTCCATTTGCATGCGGATCAAGTATTCCGGAGAGCACAGCTGGACTGGGCCAGAATTCAGGTCCGCTGTGAAGTTGTTGCGGCTACGCTTTCGGCTCCTCGGCTGCTTCAATCTGGCCCGTCCATTGCCCCAATGTCGGTACCGCGCAGACGGGCTTATCCATATGGCAGCCAAAGCGAACAGGCTGCCTCATCGTGTACCACTTGCCTTCGGTTGGATGAGCAGCTTCGGCGAAGAAGCCGGTTGCCGACAGATGGGGATCTTCCATAATATCAGCTAGGTCGCGGACGGGCTGCGCGGGAAGTTGCGCGGCATGGCAGCGTGCCAGCAGCTCCGCCGTTGTGAACCTGGGCGTCAGTTGTGCCATTGCGCGATAAAGCAGCGCCAGATTCTTCGCCCGCAGGCCGCGCGACGCGAAGCTAATGTCGTCGAGCACCTCCGGAGCATCGAGCACCTCGAACACGCGTGGCCAGGCCTCGTCCGAATAGGCGACGATGCTGATAAAGCCATCACTTGTCGGGAAAGGCTGACGGTCGGGGTCGATCTGGCGGAAATAGCCGGCAGGCGCATTGGGTGGATCGAATGTCAGGCCCGCCAGATGCTCGATCAGCATGAAATTGGCAAAAGCCTCGAACATCGGGATCTCGACCTTCTGCCCCTCTCCGGTGCGCATTCGGTGGATGATCGCGGCCAGCACAGCATAGGCAGCGTGCAGCCCGGCGACCTTGTCGGCGATCAGCGACGGCAGATAGCGCGGGCGCGAATTGCCATCGACTCGGGGCAGCAGGGTGGTGGTGCCCGATGCCGCCTGGATCACATCGTCATAGGCCTGCAGGTCGGCATAGGGCCCGTCCTGGCCGAAGCCGACGCAATGCGCATAGACGATATCCGGCCTGATCTCCCTGACCGTTTCATAATCCAGACCCAGCCGCTCGACCGCCTTCCCACGCACATTGTGGATGAACACGTCCGCGTCTGCCAGCAGTCGCCAGATGACCGATAGATCTTCTTCACGCTTGAGATCGAGCGCGATCGAATGCTTGCCGCGGTTTATCGCCATGAAACCTGGGCTCATCCCCGGCGTCACTGCTGCCTTGCCCGACCAGCGAAAGGCATCGCCGCTGCCGGGGCTCTCGACCTTGATCACGTCCGCCCCAAGATCGGCCAAGATCTGCGTGGCGTAGGGGCCGAAGACCACGCTGGTCAGGTCGACCACTTTCGCCCCCTGCAAAAGGGGCCGCCCATCCGCACCCGCGATCATGCGCCATTACTTCCCGAAGCGGCTCGGCGCATCAGAACTTGAACCCAACCTCGATGAAGATCTCGCGCGGATTGTCGACAAACGCGGACATATCGGCCAGCACGCCGGGTCCGGCCGTGCCGGTGCCGGTGCCGCCTGCAAATGGAATGTCGTTCGCTGCCGTCACTACCAGCTTGTTGGTGAGGTTGCGTCCGATCAGGCCGAAGCTCCAGCGGTCATCGGGCCCGGTGACGCGCAGCGCGGCGTCGACCTTGGCAAAGGCCCGCTGCACGCTGTCGGGGCGCAGCGTGTCGAAAAAATTGTAGCGGCTGGTGTACGAAACATCGCTCGTCGCCTGCAATGCCCAGCCGGAATCGCTGAGCGGCAGATCGAAGGCAAAGCCGATGCGCCCGGCAAAGCGCGGGGCCTTGGGCGGTGTGCGGCCATCATAGTTCTGGCTGGTGAACGCACCGTTCGGCCCGGGCAACAAGTTGCATCCTTGCGCGATCGTCTGGCCTGGATAGCACTGGCCGACATAATCCTTGTATCGGGCGTGGTTATAGGCGGCGGCACCGCGCAGCGTGAAATTGCCCAGACGCCAATTGAAATCACCCTCGATGCCCTTGACCCGCAGCGTTCCGGCGTTGTCAACTACCTGGCCGACCGTGACCGGATCGAAGCTCTGCACCTGCAGGCCGAGATAATCGTAAAGATAGGCGGTAGCGTTGAGCGACAATGTGCCGCCCAATACGATTGCGCGCGCGCCGACTTCGCCGCCACGCGCTCGCTCGGCATCATATTGCCCCGCCGCGACGCTGGCCGCAGGGGTCAGCGATTGCGAGATATTGAAGCCGCCCGACTTGAAGCCTTCCTTGTAGGCGGCGTAGAAGGTCAGATCGCGCGAAGGCTTGTAGCGCAGCGTCGCCTGGGGCGAGAAATCATTCTCGCGATAGCGGTCGGTCAGGCGGATGTTGCCGGGAAATGCAGCGGCAAAGGCGAGGTGCGCCGGCAGCGACTGCTGATAGCTGTTGCGCGATTCTCCGCTCCAGCGCGCGCCTGCTGCCAGTTCCAGCTCATCGGTCAGATTGGCGGTCAATTCGCCAAAGGCTGAAAGCGAACTGCCGGTAAAGCCATTGTCGCGCTTGAAGGTGACGAACGTGTTGGTCACCGGGCTGATCGGCACGGGGAAGATATAGGCATCGGTGTTGAAGACGAATTCGCTGCCCGAGGCGAACACGCCGAACAGCACGCTGACCGGACCGTCCCATTTCGACTGGAAGCGCAGCTCCTCCGAGGTCTGACGGAAATCGGCGAGCTGCGAGAACGATGCCGGATAGGCCTCGCCCGACACGTTGTTGAGATCGGTCTGCTTGAACCGGTAATAGGAGGTGATCGAGGTGACGTCGAACACGTCGCTTTCCAGCGTCGCGGTCAGGATCGCGAAGCCGGACTTGAGATGCGAATACATCCTGCCGTCGCGGGCATAGCGGTCATTGGCCTGGGCCACCGCGAGGGGGATAGAGGAGCTGTCCGCCCGGCCGTCGATCCGGCAATCGGCATTGGCGCTGGGCGGAATGCCGTTGGCGGCAAAGGGCACGGTGCGTCCGCCGCCGCAGATTCGCTCCAGTATGTCGGTGGGGCCGCCATCCTCCTGGTCGGTATAGCCGGTCTTGAGCTGCAGCGAGAATGTGTCGGTGACATCCCATTCGATCGTCGCGCGCCCGCTATAGGTGGTGCCGAAGCCGCGATACTTGCTGTTGCGGCGGCGCTCCATGCCCAGTGGGTCGCGATAGGAGGCGGCGGCAGTGTTGGTGAACGCGCCCTCGCTGTCCGAGACGCGGAAGGCCAGACGCGCGCGCAGGCCGTCGGCAAGCGGGCCGGACACATAGCCCTGCGCGTATTTCTCCTCGGCGCGGATGCCATAACCTGCGGTCAGCCCGGCCTCGAAATCCTCACCGGGATTGTTGGTGGCGATCGAGATCAGGCCGCCCGTGGCGTTCTTGCCGAAGAACAGCGCCTGCGGACCTTTCAGCACCTCGATGCGCTGGATGTCATACTGGCTGAGGCCGATCTCGCGGCCCCGGCTCATTGGCATGCCGTCGATGACGAACGATACCGACTGGTCGAACCCGGCGCTGAGCGAGGTCGAGCCGACGCCGCGCAGGAAAATGCTGGCCGAAGAGCCGGAAGCGGCCCGGCCCGCGACCATGCTGGGGATCAGGGTCGAGATGTCGGTCAGGTCGGTCGCGGCGTAGGTGTCGAGCGTCTCGCCACCCAGTGCGGTGATCGCCACCGGCGCGTCGATCAGCCTTTCGTCGCGGCGGCGCGCGGAGACGATGATCTCGCCTTCGATCGGCGGCGCGGTTTCGTCGGCAGCGGCAGTATCCGCTGCAGCGGAACTGTCTTCAGCGGCGGCGGTACGCGCATGGGCTGGAAGCGCCAGGCCCGCAGCCAGAATGATCGACGCCAGACAGGCGTGGCGGACGGCACGAAGCGATGCACTGCGATCCATGATCGGTCTCTCTCCCAAATGACAGACCGTCATCCCGCGGCCTTGAGCAATAACCTACGTCCATTAGTTTTAATGTCAATCGGGAAATTTAACGCCATAAGGTTTGCGGCGTCTGACGGGCCGGATCAGTCCGGAAATGCAGGCGCGGCGACGGGGCTCGCCCCCAGGACGCGGCGCGCGAAGGCGATGATGCCGTCGTTGAACGCATCGTTGCGATCGCCCGCCACCATGTGTCCTGCGCCTGCGACATCGAGCGTTTCGAGATGCGGAACGGTGGTGCGAAACGCCTCGACGCCCGCATCGCTCACCACGTCGCTGGAAAACCCGCGCACAAGCAGCACCGGCAGGTCGGGCATGCTCGTCAGCCTTGCCGCAGCCCGCTGTACGTCGGCGTTGAGGATGCCCGGCGAGAGCAAGAGGATGGCGGGGTCCCAGTGCCAGCGAAGACGACCGTCCTCCCCTTGCCGCAGGTTCTTCATCAGGCCATTGGGATCGGGGGGCGCCTTGCGCTGCGGGTTGTAGGCGGCGACGGCGGCCACTGCCTCTTCCACATTGGCAAAGCCATCGGGCCGGCTGCGCATGAAGCTGACGATCCGGTCCACCCCTGCCGCATTCGGCTCCGGCACGATGTCCACCAGCACCAGCCCGGCCGGCCGCAGCCCTTCGTCCACCGCCAGGATCGACGTTCCCCCGCCCAGCGAGGCACCCACCAGCACATAGGGCACGCTCAGCGTCTCGACCACCGCGCGCAGGTCCGCGACGCGATCGGTCAGGCGATAGGCCCTGGCCGCCGACCAGTCGCTGTCGCCATGGCCGCGCGCGTCGAAATTGATGACCTGGAATCCCTGCCCGACCAGGCTGGCCACCGCACGGCTCCAGCTGTGCCGGGTCTGTCCTCCGCCGTGCAGCAGGATCACCGCCGGTGCATCCGCCGCGCCGCCATGGTCGGCGACCAGCCGAACCCCATCGGCGGAAACGAAAATTCTGGTCTGCAACGTACCTTCCATGCTTCATCCTCTTTAGGCCAACCTTGCACGGCAGCCATTTTTAACTAACAATCATAGATAACGAACAACGAGAGGACAACATGGTGCAGTTCGATTTCCGGGGCAAACGCGTATTGGTGACGGGCGGCAGCCAGGGCATCGGACTGGGAATCGCGCAAGGCTTTGCCCGGGCTGGAGCAGATGTGCTGATTACTGGCACGCGCGAACGCCCTCAGGATTATGAGGATGACCTCTTCCGCTTCACCTATGTTCGCGCGCGCCTGGGCCTGCCCGAGGACCGCACCGCCCTGGTCGCGGCGGCGGGCGACATCGACATTCTGGTCAACAATGCCGGGCACGGCCGCCCCGACGAATACACCATGGCGGGCTATTCGGACGTGATCGACGTCAACCTCAACGCATCGGTCGAGCTTTGCTATGCCTTCCACCCCGTGCTGCGCGCGCGATCGGGCACCATCGTCAACCTGGGTTCGTGCGCCAGCTTCATCGCCATCGGCCATGCCCCCGCCTATACCGCGAGCAAGGCCGGGCTGATGGGCTTCACCCGCGCCGTGGCGGACCAATGGGCGCGCGACGGCATCCGCGTCAATCTGGTCGCACCCGGCTTTATCGAGACGCGGATGACCGAAAATGTGAGGTCGGACGACAATCGCGCCGAGAAGCTCAGGCGCGCGATTCCGCAGCGGCGCTTCGGCACGCCGGACGAGGTTGCAGCAGCGGTGATGTTCCTCGCCTCGCCGATCGCATCCTATATTACCGGGCAGAGCATCGTCGTCGATGGCGGGCTGATGCTGCGGTGACCAGCGGGCTTTTGCGCTGGAACCCGGCCCTCGGGAATGCCATGGACGGCGCAGCAAGGGGATAGGCTTTGGCAAGACCATCGAAACCATTGATCTCGCGCAGCAATGCCGCTGAGGCAGCGCTGGAGGTGATCGACGAACATGGCCTGGAAGAGCTGAGCCTGGCGCTGGTCGCCAAGAAGCTCGGTGTCCGCCCGCCCTCGCTCTACCACCATTTCAAGGACAAGTCCGAGCTGCTGCAGGAAGTCGCGCGCATCATGCTGGTCAAGATGCCGCCGATGGGATCGACCGGCGATTCGTTCGAGGAACGCATCATCGCGCGCTGCGTCGCGACCCGCCAGTCGCTGCTCAAGCACCCCAATGCCGCGCCGCTGATCCTGCGCTTCTTCCCGCGCCACCTGCTGCTTGCGGCCTATGACCGGGCAGCGGCGGAAGAGCCCTATCCCACCGAAATCCAGATGACGGTTATGGACGCGATCGAAAAGTACACTTACGGCGCGGCGCTGTTCGAGGCATCGGCCCGCGCCCGGAATGTCGCGCCGATGCCGCCGGTCGATCCGGGCAAATATCCCAGCCTGGCGCAGGCCGTAGCGGACAATCCCTATGACGACGATGCGCTGTTCGTCGAATCGCTGCGGCTGTTCCTGGCAGGGGTGCGCGCGCGCATCGCGGACTGCACGCTCGGCCAGCCGATTGCCTAGATTTCGTTCGCGAAT
>CAXRCQ010000302.1:0-2891 GCA_964228845.1 Blastomonas sp. | reverse complement strand
GCTGTCCTGCGCAAGCCAGTCGGCGAGACGGTCTAGCCAGCGTAGCGAGGCTGGCAGCGCGATCAGCACCCACGCGAGCAGCGCGGTATAGCCCCAGAGATATCCGAGAAACCACAGATGCTCCCAATTGGGCAGAAAGGCATCGTGGAAGAAGCCGAAGCTCAGCTCCTGATGCGTCCAGAACCAGGCAAGGCTGCCGCGATAATCGCCGCTGACCTGAAACCGCACCCAGTCCTGCGGCGCGACGATGACCAGGGTGCCGAAGATCAGGGGCAACAGCAACCGCAGCGATCGGTCGCCGAGACACGCCCCGACCGATCGGGCGCGCGACAGCATCGCCGCACTGGCATAGCCCGATACCGCGAACAGCACCATCAGCCGCCAAGGCGCGATCGCCGCGATCGGGTAGGCGACCCATTCCAACGTATCGGGCCATTTCACCAGCCAGCGGCCCGGGCCGAAATACAGGCCGATATGGAACAGGATCAGCAGGCCAAACGCACCGATGCGTAGCCAGTCCAGCCCGATATGCCGGTCGATCCCGCTCGGCGATGTCATGGTCCCTATTACCCGCCCAAGCTCCGCTCACGCCCGCCATGCCGTGGCGCGGCCGGATATTAGGCGGGCAGTGGTAAAGATTTGCCCCTGTTTCGAGCCAGATTGCTCAGCCCGCCAGCTTCTTCATCACCAGATACCAGTGATCGAGGCCCTTGTAGAAATCCTCGACCCTGATGCGCTCGTTGAGGCCGTGCGCGAAAATGTCCGCGCTGCGCATCGCGGCATTGCCGATACCCACGGTGTTCATGCCGAGAGCGCGATAGTGCATCCCATCGGTGCCGCCCGAGGACAGTTCGGGCACGATCGGCAGACCGGGGTAACGCGCATCGAGGCTGGCCATGATCGCGGCGCGCACTTCGGGCGTCAGCGTGGATTCGGGGCTTTCGACGACATTGGTCATCAGCTTGAACTTGACCCCTTCATTGCCGATCGCCTTGGCGAGCGCCGCCTGGGTGGCGGCCGCGCCGCCTTCCCCGGGCATGATGCGACAATTGACCGTCGCGGTCGCCGATTGCGGCAGCGCGTTCTCCGCATGGCCGCCGCGCAGCATCGTCGCAACGCAGGTCGTGCGCATCTGGGTGGAGATGCCCGGATCGGCGAGTAGCCTGGCGCGCGCGGCCGGGTCATCGGGATTGGCAGCAAAGGCCTGCATCGCCTGACCCATCTCGCCCGGCGTCAGCTTGCCCATCGCGCCGAAATAGCTGCGCACCAGCGGGCTCGCATTGACCGGGAACTGATAGGCCTGGATCTTGCCGAGCGCCTGCGCGAGTTCGTAGATCGCATTGTCGGCGCGCGGGCGCGACGAATGGCCGCCGGGATTGGAGACAGTGAGCTCGAACGTCGCGAAGGTCTTTTCGCCCGCCTGCACCTGGTACATGACCGGCTTGAAATCCTCGGTCATCGCCACGCCGCCGGCATCGCCGTTCAGCACCAGCGCGGGTTTGATCGTCTCCGCCACCATTTTCGCCTGCGCGCGGGTGGAGATCATGCCGGTCTCCTCGTCGCCCGAGAAGACGAGGTACAGGTCGCGCTTGGGGGCCCAGCCCTCCTTTTTCAGCCGGATGAAATTGTGCGCTAGCGTCGCGACGCCATATTTGTGGTCGAGCGATCCGCGCCCGAAGAAATAGCCGTTTTCCTCCACGAGCTTGAACGGAGGGCGCTCCCAGTCCTCGGGCAGCGCCTCGACCACGTCCATATGGCCGAGGAACACGACCGGCCCGGCCTTGGGCTTGCCCTTGGCGGCATAGCGCACCACCAGCCCCTGGGTGGGCTCGCCCTCGCTGTCATAATCGGTGATCGTGATGTCGCTCTCGGCGAAACCGGCCTTGAGCAGCTGCTCCTTGAGGTAACCGGTCATCACGCCCATCTGCTTGTGGCCGCGCGCGGTACGGATGCCGACGACATCGCTGTAGAGCTGGCGCGCGGCGAGTTCGTTCGGCGTGCGCTGCGGAGCAGGGGCCTGCGCCATGGCGGGCACGGTCAGGGCGGCAAGACCCGTTGCCAACGCGAGTTTCATCACGGTTTTCATGGTATTGAGCGTCCCCTTTTCTGTTCCCTGCACGTCTCGCCAAAGCCGGTCGAAGCGACTATAGCGTTCGCATACTCTTGGAGAACAATTCATGTCGGCCCACAACCCCTCTTTGCGACCCTGGCGCGATATCGATCGACGCAAATGCCGCCAGATCATGGTCGGCAAGGTCCCGGTGGGGGGCGATGCGCCGGTCAGCGTGCAGACGATGACCAACACGCTGACCTCTGACGCGAAGGCGACGATCGACCAGATCCGCCGCTGCGAGGAGGCCGGGGTCGACATCATCCGCGTCTCGTGCCCCGATATCGAGTCCACCGCTGCGATGAAGCAGATCGTCCGCGCCTCGCGCGTGCCGATCGTCGCGGACATCCATTTCCACTACAAGCGCGCGCTCGAGGCGGCCGATGCGGGCGCAGCATGCCTGCGCATCAATCCGGGCAATATCGGCTCGTCGGAGCGCGTGCGCGAGGTGGTCAATGCCGCCAAGGCCAATGGCTGCGCGATCCGCATCGGCGTCAACGCCGGAAGCTTGGAAAAGGACCTGCTCGAGAAATACGGCGAGCCGTGCCCCGAGGCGCTGGTCGAAAGCGCGCTCGACCATATCAAGCTGCTGCAGGACCATGATTTCCACGAGTTCAAGGTCGCGGTGAAGGCGAGCGACGTTTTCCTCGCGGTCGCGGCCTATCAGCAGCTCGCCGACGCGGTCGATTGCCCGCTGCACCTCGGCATCACCGAGGCGGGCGGGCTGATCGGCGGCACGGTCAAGAGCGCGATCGGCATCGGCAACCTGCTCTGGGCGGGC
>CAXRCQ010000301.1:0-6434 GCA_964228845.1 Blastomonas sp. | reverse complement strand
AGCGGCCCCTGCAGCAGGAACACCTGGAGCAGCGCGGTCTTGGCGAAGCTCCAGCCCTTCTTGTCCCTGGCCGACGCGATGATCTTGGCATAGCGCGGATCGACGCCGTTGCGCCGCCAGCGGATGAACAGATGCAGCCCGAGCCGAAGGCCCCAGATCGCGGTCAGCGCCAGCAGCAGCACGGCAGCAGGCGAGGCGGCCTCGCTCAGCCAGAAGGTCACCGCAGCGAGCAGTACCATGCCCATCGGCCAGACCGCATCGATGAACGACACGTCCTTGATTGCCACGGCGACGCCCCACAGCACGATCATCACGCCGAAGATCAGCGCCAGATTGTGCAGCAACAGGGGAACGGCTTCGGTCACGGGGCTCACAGGCGGCTGTCCTTGATGATGTCGGTGCCCGCGCGGTCGGGATGGCGCGGGGTCACGCTCTTGTAGAATTCCATGATCTTCTTCATGTCCTCGGCATAATCGCCCGTGGGCATGATCGCCGGGCCCAAACCGCCGACCTTGCGGCCATAGTCCATCAGCCCGCAGACAAGCGGCACGCGCGCGGCGAGCGCGATCTGGTAGAAGCCGGTGCGCCACTGGCGGACGCTGCCGCGCGTGCCTTCGGGCGCGATCGTCAGCATGAACTCGTCGCGGCGGGCGAATTCCTCGACCATCTGCTGCACCTGGCCGCGATTGTAGCTGCGCTCGACCGGAACACCGCCCATGTCGCGCATGAACCGCCCCAGCGGCCAGCGGAACAGCGAGGTCTTGGCCATGAAATGCGCCTTGATCCCAAGGTCGCCGGTCAGGCCCAGAAAATAGAGGAAATCCCAGTTGCTGGTATGCGGCGCGGCGATGATGACGAAGCGGCGCGGTTCGGGCACCACACCTTCGGCGCGCCAGCCATGGCTGCGATAAAGCAGCAGCAGCAGCCGTCGCACGATGCGCGAGAGCAGGGTGGGTGGACGGTCATCGGTGCGCGGCGGCCACGCGTCGTGCTGAATGTCCATGATCGTCTGTATCCGCCCCCCAAGCTGGCTCCTGCGCCAGATACGGTGACAAGAGTGCATAAGATGCGGCACACTGGCAAATGTTATTGCGCCGATCTGGCGGCGATTTCGCCTATCAGCGTTTCGAGCCGTGCCACGAGCGCGGCGCTGTCGCCTGCGATCAGGAACTGCTTGGCCCGTCCGGTGGCGCCAGACTGCAACGTCACATCGCGTTTGCGAACTTGCAAAGCCGTGCTGAGCAAATCGACCAGCGCCGTATTGGCAGCGCCCTCGGCGGGAGGCGCGGCGATGCGAAGCTGCAAGACCGCGCGGCCATCTGCGTCCTGGCCGATCCCTGCCACCAGGCTGCGGCTGGCGCGTGGCGTCGCCCGGACGAACAGCAAAACCCCGCCCGGCACGCTGCGCCAGGGCGGGGTCTTGTGATCTTGCGAAGATTGCGACGCGGGCAGGGGGCTCAGCCCTTGGTCGCAATGATCCAGCGGTTGATCTTCTCTTCCAGCACGCTCATCGGCAGCGCGCCGGTGTTGAGCACCTGATCGTGGAACTCGCGCGGATCGAATTTCGCGCCCAGTTCCTTCTCGGCCTTGGCCTTCAGCCGCTGGATGGTCAGCGCGCCGATCTTGTAGGCCAGCGCCTGGCTGGGGATCGCGATATAGCGCTCGACCTCGGCGGTGGCGTCGGTTTCGCCCATCGACGAATTGTCGAGCATGTACTTGATCGCCTGTTCGCGGGTCCATCCCTTCGAATGGATGCCACTGTCGACCACCAGGCGCATCGCGCGCAGCATCTCGTCATCCAGATGGCCGAAGCGCTGGTACGGATCCTTGAACAGGCCCATCGGATAGCCGAGCTTTTCGGCATAGAGCGCCCAGCCTTCGGCATAGGCGGTATTGCCGCCAAAGCGCATGAAGGCGGGCAGCGCCTCGTTTTCCTGCGCTAGGCTGATCTGGAAATGATGGCCCGGCGCGCCTTCGTGCAGGTACAAGGTGGTCATGCCAGGCGTGGTGCGGCTGGGCAGATCATAGGCATTGAAATAGAAGATGCCGGGGCGCGATCCATCGGGATTGCCCGACTGATAGCTGCCGCCTGCCTCGAACTTTTCGCGGAATTCCTCATAGGGGCGGATTTCCAGCGGAGTCTTGGGCAGGATCTTGAACTGGGTCGAGATGACCGCGTCCACCTTCTTGCCGATATCGTAATAGCCCTGGGTCAGCGCCTCGCGGGTCGGCATCTTGAACTTGGGGTCGGTGCGCAGATAGTTGAAGAATTCGGGCAGCGTGCCGTTGAAGCCGACCTCGGTCTTGATCGCTTCCATCTCGGTCAGGATCCGCGCGACTTCGCTCAGCCCCAGATTGTGCACTTCGTCCGCAGTCAGCGGCAGGGTGGTGGTCTGTTCGATCAGATAGGCATAGAGCTTGTCGCCGCCCTTCATGTACTTGAGGCCGACACCCTCGCGCGCATCCTTGAGATAATCATCGGCAAGATAATCGCGCAGTCGCTTGTAGGCCGGGTAGATCTCGTCGGTGATCGTCCTGGCGTACGCCTCGGTAAAGCGAGCCTTGTCCGCTTCGCTGAAATCGGCCGGGAATTGCTTCACCGGGCCGTAATAGGGCGATTCCTCGGGCTTCTGCGCGAGCTGGGTGTCGAGCTGCTCGATCACGTTGCGGATGGTCAGTTTCGTTTCCACCACGCCCGAGGCCTGGCCCTGTTTGAAGCGCTCGATCGAGCGGTCGAGCAGCGTGACGAACTCCTTGTGGCGCTTCAGATTGTTCTCATAGTCGAGCACGGTCTTGAACGGCGCGGTGCCGGTGCCCGAGGAGAAGTTCGGATAGAAAGTGTGAAAGCCGAAAAAGTGATTGATCGGACGAACGGCGGTCAGCGGCAGATATTCGGGGGACAGGCCTTTGATGACGTCCTTCTGGTTGCGCTGAAAGATGTCGTAAGCGATCTGGTTGGTCGGGGTCAGCTTGGCGCGGTCGATCTTCGCCAACTCGGCCAGATTGGCCTCTGCCGCCTTGCGTTCGCCGTCATAATAGGCGTCGGTGACATAGTCGCCGAGCTGGTCGGCATAACGCAGGTCGCCACGGAACAGGCCGCCAATCGGGTTGCGCTTGAGCTGCGCCTCGTCATCTGCGGCGAACAGCGCGGTCAGCCGCGCGTCTTCGGACTGGGGCGCGGCCTGGGTCGCGCTCTGGGCGAGGGCGGGCGCTGCGGCCAGGGGGGCGGCAAGAGCTGCGCTGGCGAGCAGCAGCATCGTCTGACGGAAGGAAGGCATGCGGATTGTCCCCAGTTTTTCGACTGTTGCGCCGCGACCCGACGCCGGGCGGGCTTATGCGATCGCGCTAACATGCGATTAAGCATGCGGCAATCATGCCGTTATTCGCTGGTCGAACCGGGCCATGCGTTGGTGGAAACCGTCGCTCGAAACACGCGATGAATTGATGCGCTCGATTAACATGGATCAACTTATCGATGAAACTTTATGCCCGTCCAGTGGTTTGATGTTCCAAGACGCTGCCCGTATCGGGCTATCAACCGGAAAATGACAACGATATCGCCATGACTGCCCGTATCCTCATCATAGAAGACGAATTCCTCGTCGCACTCGACATGCAGGTCGGGCTGGAAGATGCTGGATATGAGGTCGTGGGTGTCGGCGATGACTGGAAGTCCGCCATGCGCCTGGCCGAGCTGGCACCGACCGTGGCACTGGTCGATATCAACCTGTGCGACGGGGCCACCGGTCCGTCGATCGGGGCGTGGCTTGGCAAGGAGATCGGCTGCACGGTGATCTTCGTGACCGCCAATCCCCGCCAGATCGATATCCCCATTCCCGGCGCGCTCGGCGTGATGATCAAGCCTGCAGACAGCCGTCAGGTGGTCGAGGCGGTCGATTTCGCGCTGGCCGCGCGTGACGGTGCGGGGACGCCCACCCCGCCTGCGGGGCTCATGCTGCTCAATTCCTGATTGCCGATAAAGTCGCAGCGCGGGGACGAAGCCGGTCCTAGACCGGCGCGCCATCCACGCGCTTCAGCCTCGAAGCCGATACTTGCATATCGACCCGCAATCCGGCCGGGAGCCAGTGGCGCTCGATCGAACCGGCAAGCTGTTGCGTGATCGCCAGCTGCACCAGCCGCGTGCCGAATCCGGTCTCCGAAGGTTCGCCGGTCAGTTCCGGCCCATCTGTCTCGATCCATCTGATCGAGACAGTATCGTCCTGCCGGACAATTTCTATCCGCACGGACCCCGCCAGTGTCGAGAGCGCACCATATTTGGCCGAATTTGTTGCCAGCTCGTGAAACACCAACGCAATCGGCGTGGCGCTGCGGTCGTCGATCTCCGGATCGTCGCCGCTGATCGTCAGACGCCCGTCGGCCAGCGCCGGATAGGCCGCGAGAATTTCGGTGAGCAGCCCGCCCAGCGTCGATTCGATGCTCACCGGGCGAGACTGTTCGCTATGCGGTCGCGCAAATTCATGGGCACGGCCCAGCGCGGCTATGCGATCCTGCAATTCCGCCGCCATCGGTCGAAGCTCGGGGTTGGTGCGGGCGGACATGCCGATCAGACCGTTGATCACCGCGAAGATGTTCTTGATCCGGTGGCTCAGTTCGCGGCTCAACACCTCGTTTTCCTCGGCCATCATCTTCGACTGGTGAATGTCGGTGCAGGTGCCGATCCAGCGGACGATCTCGCCGCGATCGTTGCGCAGCGGCAGCGCGCGACCCAATGTCCAGCGATATTCGCCGCTATGGTGGCGCAGCCGGTAGTTCACCTCATAAGGTTCGCCGGTGGCCAGCGAATGCCTCCAGACGCCCCAGGCATATTCCTGATCGTCGGGGTGGAACATGCCGTTCCACCCTTCGCCATCGGTCGAGCCTTCTGGAACACCGGTGAACTCGTACCAGCGTGCATTATAGTAATCGTGAAAGCCATCGGGCAGGGTGGACCAGACCATCTGCGGCATGGCGTCGGTCAGGATGCGGAAGGCGGAATTCATGCGCTGCAGCGTATCGCGCGCCGCCACCACGCCGCTCTCGCCTTGATCGCGGGTCACGCCAAAGGCTTGCGAAAGGAAATCGAGTTCGGACATGGATCAGCTTTCTAGCGGGCAGATCCGCTGAAGGAGGCGCTGGCGCGGCGGTTATCCGCGCGGTGAGGGAAACCAGCTTGAATCGAGCGAGCTGAAGCGATCGACGAAACGGGCAAGCTCGATCAGCCTGGGCTCGTCAAGCAGCGTGACGGTGCTTCGGTTGCGCGTGATCAGCTTCTCCTCGGTCATCTGGCGGATCAGGCGATTGACATGCACCTGGGTCAGGCCGACGGCATCGCCCAGATCGCTCTGGGTCAGCGGAATGCGCACCACGGGGTTGTGCTGCCCGCTGACCGCGCGCATCCGGGCCGCGATCGACAGGAACAGGTTGGCGAGCCGCGCCTTGCCCTCGCTGCGTCCCAGCGCGCGCAGACGGTCGTAAAGGTCGATGCTTTCCATCTGGCTGATCGAGAAGAACAGTGCGGCCAGACGCGGATGCTCGATGAACGTTTCGCCGAGCGCGCGACGAGGAAAGCGGCAGACCACCATGTCGGTGGTCGCGACGATGCTCGAGGGCGCATCGCGGAATGCGATGCCCGATGCCCCAATCATGTCGCCCGAGAAATGAAATCGCAGGATCTGGCGCTTGCCCGTGGGCAGCCGGCTTTCGGACAGGGCCCAGCCCTGGTGGACGATCAGCAGTTCGGAAAGGTCGTCGCCCTCCTGCCAGAGGGTGGCACCCGACGCATATTCTCGAGGCTCTCGCTCCAGGCTGGCGACGGCCTTTTTTTCGGCAGGGGTAAGGTCGAGATAGCGGTTCAGCCGGACAACGAAGCAACTGTCGGACATGGTCGGGCTCCTGCAGATAGAGGCACCCGGCCGACCCGCCGAACCGCCCCGTCATTCGATGATGGTCTAAAACTCGGCCCGCCGCTTTTACGATGAGCCGAGTAAATATCCAGCAAAATCAGAATATTAACATAAGTTATAAATCAACGCGGTCCAGCAAAGGGCATGTACGCGCCGCGCTCGAAATCGATCCGGCAAATCAGCCATTGCGTGTTGCGGGCAATTCCATAGACTTGACGCAAACGTAAATTCATACCGAGAGGATCGCCGCACCATGACGCTCATCGAGAGCCCCGCCAGCCCCGCGACCACAAGCGAAGCGTGGAGCGCTCCTGCCGGCTGGCCAGCCATGTCGCTCAAGCAGATCGAGGCAATGCTGTGCGCGCCCGGCCAGCCTTTCGAGATGGAGACGATCGACGTGGAGGGCGTGCCCACGCGCTGCTGGAAGAACGCGCCGCCAAGCCTTGCCGCACTCGCGCAGATCGCGCGCAGCCACGGCGACAAGACCTTTCTGGTCTATGAGGGCGAGCGGGTCAGCTATGATGCGTGGTT
>CAXRCQ010000300.1:0-12889 GCA_964228845.1 Blastomonas sp. | reverse complement strand
CCCGGTCGACCGGCCCGAATTCAAGAAGAAATATGCGGCGCGCATGGCGGGTCTTTCCAAGTCCGAGGAGGCGGTCGGGACATGAGCGGTCTGCTTATCCTCAAATCCTCCCCTGAAAGGGGAGGGGGACCGCGAAGCGGTGGAGGGGTGACGCCCTTGCGCAGGCGTGGACACCCCTCCATCTCGCCTGCGGCGATCCACCTCCCCTGCCAGGGGAGGATTGTGTCCTCGTTCTGCCTCCACATAGGGAGGGTCGCAGCATGACGCTCATCATCGATCACGATCGGGCAGGCGGGTACTGGGGCGCGGTCTATGCGTTCACCGCGATCAAGGGCCTGCAGGTCATCATCGACGGACCCGTGGGCTGCGAGAACCTGCCGGTCACCTCGGTGCTGCATTATACCGACGCGCTGCCGCCGCACGAGCTGCCGATCGTCGTCACGGGCCTCGGCGAGGAAGAGCTGGGCAAGACCGGCACCGAAGCGGCGATGCGCCGCGCCTGGCAGACGCTCGACCCCGATCTTCCCGCCGTGGTCGTCACCGGATCGATCGCCGAGATGATCGGCGGCGGTGTCACCCCCAACGGCACCAATATTCGCCGCTTCCTGCCACGCACCATCGACGAGGACCAGTGGCAGGCTGCCGACCGCGCGCTGACCTGGCTGTGGACCGAATTCGGGCCCAAGAAGGTCAAGCCGCTCGCGCCCCGCAAGGAGGGCGTGAAGCCGAAGGTCAACATCATCGGCCCGATCTACGGCACGTTCAACATGCCGAGCGATCTCGCCGAGATCCAGCGGCTGGTCGAGGGCATCGGCTGCGAGCTCAACATGGTCTTCCCGCTGGGCAGCCATCTGGCCGATGTGAAGAAGCTGGCGGACGCAGAGGTCAATATCTGCATGTACCGCGAATTCGGGCGCAACCTGTGCGAGACGCTGGAACGGCCCTATCTGCAGGCGCCGATCGGCCTCGAATCGACCACTCTGTTCCTGCGCAAGCTGGGCGAGCTGACGGGCCTCAACCCCGAGCCGTTCATCGATCGCGAGAAGCACACGACGATCAAGCCGCTCTGGGATCTGTGGCGTTCGGTCACCCAGGATTTCTTCGGCACCGCGAGCTTCGGCATTCATGCCAATGAAACCTATGCGCGCGGCATCCGCAATTTCCTCGAGCATGACATGGGGCTGCCGTGCAATTTCGCCTTCAGCCGCACGGCGGGGGTGAAGCCCGACAACGAGGCGGTGCGCCACGCGATCCGCACCAACCCGCCGCTGGTGATGTTCGGCAGCTATAACGAGCGCATGTACATGGCCGAATGCGGCGCGCGCGGCATGTACATTCCGGCGAGCTTCCCCGGCGCGGTGATCCGCCGTCACACGGGCACGCCGGTCATGGGCTATTCGGGGGCGACCTGGCTGGTGCAGGAAGTGTGCAATGCGCTGTTCGACGCGCTGTTCCACATCCTGCCGCTGTCGAGTCAGATGGACGCCGTGGCGGCAACGCCGGCCAGGATCGAGCGGGAACTCGCCTGGACGGATGAGGCCAAGGCACGGCTCGACCGGCTGGTCGATGCGCAGCCGGTGCTGGTGCGCATTTCTGCGGCCAAGACATTGCGCGACGCTGCGGAGAGGGCAGCGCGGCGCGCAGGCGAAGATTCGGTAACCGAGGTGCGGCTGGTGGAGGAAGCCGTCGCACAGAATATGGGTGAGGTCGCGTGAGCGTCTTGTCCAGTCATCGGCCTTGGGACGGGGCCTCCAACTATCCGCGTCGGGTTTGCGCCCGCACGGATAATCGCCTGGAAGGCGCCCACGCGGCGTTCTTCCAAATCTGGAAGCTAAGGAGAATATCTCATGGCAGATGAAGGGATGGGTCCCACGACCTACCTCACAGAAAGCGAGGCGAAGGAGTTCCACAAGCTCTTCGTCGCCAGTTTCGCTTTCTTCACCATCGTCGCGATCATCGCGCACGTACTGGTTTGGCAATGGCGCCCCTGGTTCCCGGGCACGCCCGGCTATGAAGCGACATCGAGCCTCGACCCGGTGACCGACGTTCAGCTCAGCTAAGAAGGAAACCTGATCATGCACAGAATGTGGCAATCATTCGACGGCAACAGGATCCTGACTGCGCTTGCGGTCTTCCTGTTCGTCCTCGCACTTCTCATCCACTTCATCCTGTTGAGCACCAATCGCTACAACTGGCTGGAGCCCCCTATGCCGGCAGCTGCACCTGCGGCGGTTGCTGCGGCATCGGCGATTACACCCTGACATCAGGGTAATGCCAGTGTGTCGCCTTGCCAGGCGATGAGGGCGGACCTGTGGAACCGGTTTTCACCGGTCCGCCCCTTTCACTGGATGCATGAGAACAAACGAGACCCCGCATACGGGGAATAATCATTCACGCTCGCCGCACAGCATCGCGGCGGCGAACGAAGGAGTCTGGCAATGGCGCTCTTGAGCTTCGAGAGAAAATATCGCGTCAGAGGCGGAACACTGGTCGGTGGGGATCTGTTCGATTTCTGGGTCGGGCCATTTTATGTCGGCTTCTTCGGGATCACGACGCTGTTCTTCGCCTCGCTCGGCACTGCGCTCATCTTCTATGGTGCATCGCAGGGCGGAACCTGGAACCCCTGGCTGATCAGTATCGCGCCGCCGGACCTGAAATATGGCCTCGGCCTCGCGCCGCTGAAAGAGGGGGGATTGTGGCAGATCATCACGGTCTGCGCGATCGGGGCGTTCGTCAGCTGGGCGCTGCGCGAGGTGGAGATCTGCCGGAAGCTGGGCATGGGCTATCATGTGCCCGTCGCCTTCGGTTTCGCGATCTTCGCCTATGTGACGCTGGTGGTGTTCCGCCCGTTCCTGCTGGGTGCCTGGGGACATGGTTTCCCCTATGGCATCTTCAGCCATCTCGATTGGGTGTCGAATGTCGGCTACCAGTATCTGCACGTCCACTACAACCCGGCGCACATGCTCGCCGTGTCGTTCTTCTTCACCACCACGCTCGCGCTTTCGATGCACGGCGCGCTGGTGCTTTCGGCCACCAACCCGGCCAAGGGTGAAGAAGTCAAATCACCCGAATATGAAGACACCTTCTTCCGCGACCTGATCGGCTATTCGGTCGGCACGCTCGGCATCCACCGCGTGGGCCTGCTGCTGGCGCTGAACGCCGGGTTCTGGAGCGCTGTGTGCATCATCATATCCGGACCGTTCTGGACCCGCGGCTGGCCCGAATGGTGGACGTGGTGGCTCAACCTGCCGATCTGGATGTGAGAGGGGTAATCACCATGGCAAGCTACCAAAATATCTTCACCCAGGTCCAGTTGCGCGGGCATCCCGAAATGGGGATGCCGCACAAGGACGACAGCGAACCGCGCATTCCGGTCACCGCCTATAGCTACTGGATGGGCAAGCTGGGCCAGGCGCAGTTGGGGCCGCTCTATCTCGGCAAGCTGGGTCTCGCCTCGCTGCTGTTCGGCAGCCTGTCGATCGCGATCATGGGCCTCAACATGCTGGCTTCGGTCAACTGGAACCCCAACCGCTTTCTCAAGGAATTCTTCTGGCTCGCGCTTGAACCGCCGGGTCCGGAATGGGGCGTCTCGGTTTATGTGCCCCTGGCCGAAGGCGGCTGGTGGATCATTGCCGGCTTCTTCCTGACCGCCTCGATCCTGCTCTGGTGGGCGCGCACCTATCTCCGCGCCAAGGCGCTGGGCATGGGCACGCACATCGCCTGGGCCTTTGCGAGCGCGATCTGGCTGTATCTGGTGCTCGGCATCATCCGCCCGTTCCTGCTCGGCAGCTGGTCGGAGGCCGTGCCGTTCGGCATCTTCCCGCACCTTGATTGGACCGCGGCCTTCTCGATCCGCTACGGCAACCTGTTCTACAATCCGTTCCACGCGCTTTCGATCGCCTTCCTCTATGGCTCCACCTTGCTTTTCGCGATGCACGGTGCGACCATCCTGGCCGTGGGTCGCTATGGTGGCGAGCGCGAGATCGAGCAGATCTACGATCGCGGCACCGCCAGCGAACGCGCCGGGCTGTTCTGGCGCTGGACCATGGGCTTCAACGCCACCATGGAATCGATCCACCGTTGGGCCTGGTGGTTCGCCGTGCTGACCACATTGACCGGCGGCATCGGCATCCTTTTGACCGGTACCGTCGTCGATAACTGGTATCTCTGGGCGCAGGAGCACAATTTTGCCCCGGCCTATCCCGATACCGGCGTGGTCGATCCCAGCACGACGTTCGTCCCGCCCAGCGAAGCGGTGATTGATCCAAATCAGATGGTTGAGGACCCGGGCACGCCGCCTGCGGCCCCCAGCCCGGTGGAAGGGAACTGACAGCCATGTTGACCCTATCGAAACTGTCCGCCATGGCCGCTCTGGCCATAGCCGGTCTGTCGCTGACAGCGTGCGAGATCGGCCCCAAGCAATCGCAGCAGACGGGCTATCGCGGGACGGGGATCGTCCAGATCACCGACCCGCAGAATGTCGTGTCGCCGGGCGAAGTCCCGCCGCCGCCCTATGCCCTGCCCGCACCCAGCGGCCCCAAGGCGAGCGAGGTGTATCAGAACGTCAAGGTCCTCGGGAATATCAGCCAGGAGGAATTCGACTATACCATGGCGGCGATCACCCAATGGATCGTCCCGGCCAATGCCCCGGTCGAACAGGCCGGGTGCAATTACTGCCACAATGCCGAAAATCTGGCCGATGACAGCAAATATACCAAGGTCGTCGCGCGCCGGATGATCCAGATGACACAGAACATCAACCAGAACTATACGGACCATGTGAAGCAGACCGGTGTCACCTGCTATACCTGCCACAGGGGCAACGCCGTGCCGAAATATGTCTGGACCGATCCCACCCCATCGGATGGCAGGCTGATGGGCAACAAGCGCGGGCAGAATACACCGGCTTCCTCGGTGGCCTATTCGTCGCTGCCGATCGGCACCTTTGCCAAGTACATGCGCGGCAAATCGGGACCGGCGCGGGTGATTTCCAAGACCATTCACCCGACCACCGCGAACCTGCAGCGGACCAAGGATGCCGAGGGCAATTATGCCATCATGATGCACCTGTCGCAGTCGCTGGGCGTCAACTGCACCTATTGCCACAACAGCCGCTCGTTCGCGCGCTGGGAACAGAGCAGCCCGCAACGCGCGCTGGCCTGGTACGGGCTGCAGATGGTCAAGGCGACCAACGAGAACTACATCCACCCGCTGACCAGCGTGTTCCCGGCCAACCGGCTCGGCCCGCAGGGCGATCCGTACAAGGCCAATTGCGCCACCTGCCACCAGATGCAGCGCAAGCCGCTGGGCGGTGCCCAGATGGCCAAGGACTATCCGGCGCTGCTGACTCTGGCTCCGGGCGGTGCGGTGTCTCCCGCAGCGGCCATGCCCGGCATGGAAGCGCCAGCTCCCGCAGCGGGCGCGGCCCCGACTGCGGCTGCAGCGGCTGCGGGGAACTGACCTGATGAAGTGGAAATCCTCCCCGAGCTTGTCTCGGGGAGGGGGACCGCCAGCGAAGCTGGGGGTGGAGGGGTGTTTCCATCTGCGTTAGGTTGACACCCCTCCGTCTCGCCTTCGGCGATCCACCTCCCCTTGCAGGGGAGGACTTATATCGGGCCTGGCCTTATGCACCTGTTCACTGCCCTGGTTGTCCTCCACGTCATCTGCGGAGCAACCGGGCTGATCGCGTTCTGGGTGCCGGTCGCCTCGCGCAAGGGCGGACAAGCGCATCGCACATGGGGGCGGGTGGCGACATTCGCGTTCATCGGTGCGGGGGTGCTCGCGGTCGCGATGGCGCTGCTGTCGCTCTACGGTCCGGAGCAGCGGCTGCCGATGATCGAGGATCGCGTGCTGTTCGACGGGCTGTTCGGCTGGATGATGCTCTATCTCGGCATGCTGACCATCGGCTTTGCGGTCTATGGCCTCGCCGTCGTCCGCCATCGTACCAATCGCGCAGCCTTGCGCGCGCCGCATTACCAGCTGTTGCTCGGCGCGGTGATCGCTTCGGCCGCGTGGTGCGGCTATTATGGCCTGATGATCGGCCAGCCTCTGATGGCCGCGCTCGCCGTGGTCGGATTGACCGCCATCGCCACGCAGCAATATTATATCTGGCGGGCCAGCGCCCCGCCCCGCGCGCACGTGCCCGAACATTTTCGCGCGCTGCTCGGCATGGGTATCTCGGCCTATACGGCGTTTCTCTCGGTCGGACTGATCCGGTTGGTGCCCGATCATGTCTTCAACCCGCTGATCTGGGCGGTGCCGAGCATCATCGGGGTGAGCCTGATCCTGCGCTATACGCTCGCCAACCGGTCGCGCGCGGGCAACGGGACGAGGTCCGTCCAGCGGCGGCAGGCATAGGGGAAGCGCGCGCATGAAGGACTGGATCGTCAACAATCTGGGCATCATCGAGATGCTGATGTCGGGCGTCCTGGTGCTGGGCTTCTGCGCCTGGCAGTATTGGAGCGTCAGCCGGCCCGACAAGGGGGAATAGGGGGCTTCGCCTCCATCCCCCGATCGGTCCGGGACCATGCTGCCTATCGACTTCCGATAACGTCATCCTGAACGTGTTTCAGGACCCATCGTGCCGGATCAAGCCGAAGCCGCGTGAGGAGAAATGGGCCCTGAAACAAGCCTGTCCTGAGCGAAGTCGAAGGGTTCAGGGTGACGGAGGTGATATCGCCATGTTCAGCTTGCCGCCTTCGACAGGCTCGGGCTGAGCGGGCGGGGTGCATCTGGCTCAAAAGGACCGCTGCCCCCTATCGCTCCTTCTTCTTCGTCGGCGCGTTGAAATCCGCAGGCTTGCCCGCGACCCAGGTCAGGAACTTGGCGATCTCCGGATGATCGCGCAGCGCCTGCACATCTTCGCCGATCCGCCCCAGCTCGGCATTGGTGAAATGTGCGTGGATGGTGCGGTGGCAGATCGGATGAACCGCGACGCGCGCCTTGCCGCCTTTCGACTTTGGCACCGGATGATGCCATTCGATCAGCTCGCCGAGATCGCGGCCGCACAGCCAGCAGGGCTCGGGCGGGGGAGCCTCGGCTTCGTCCTCTTCCTCTTCCCAGGCGCGGCGTTTGGGCATGAGCGCATCAATCCGCGGTCGGGCCGTTGCCGGGGCCGAGCAAATCGATGACCGCGGTCACCATCGCCTCGGTCGCCAGCGTGATCGATTCGCGCGGGGCGACCTTGAAGAACGGGCTGTGGTGCGCGGGCAGGGTGATCTTGCCCGCCTTGGCCGCGTCGATATCGGCCTGCGGCGTACCGCCGACATTGAAATACAGGCCCGGCACATCGGTATTGGGCGCGACGAAATAGGCGAAATCCTCTGCCCCCATGCCGGTCTGCGGCTCGTTGGTGAGCAGCGCGTCCTGGCCGAAGCGGCGGGCAAAGGTCTTGGTGATCCGCTCGGTCAGCGGCTTGTCGTTGACCGTGACCGGGGTGGATTCGAAGCCGACCCTGACCTGGGGCAGCTTGTCTTCGGGCAGGCCGTTCAGGCGACCGACATTCTCGGCAATGCGCTTGATCCCGTCGAGCAGCTTCTGGCGCACCGCATTGTCGTTCGACCGCACGGTGATCTGCAGCTCGGCCTTGTCCGAGATGATGTTGTGCTTGAAGCCCGAATGGAACGAGCCGACGGTCACCACGCCGGCTTCGAGCGGCGAGATTTCGCGCGAGACCAGGGTCTGCAGGGCCATGACGATCTCCGCGCCCATCAGAATCGGGTCCTTGCCCATATGCGGATAGGCGCCGTGCGTGCCGACGCCGAAAATGGTGATGTCGACCGAATCCGACGACGAGGCGGTGAGCCCCGGCTGGATCTCGATCTTGCCCGTCGGCGTCCCGGCAGAAACGTGGAAGGCCAGCGCGTAATCGGGCTTGGGGAAGCGGGTGTACAGGCCGTCCTGCATCATCTTGGCCGCGCCGCCGATGCGCTCTTCCGCCGGTTGCGCGACGAACACCACGGTGCCCTTCCACTGGTTCTTCATCGCGGCGAGGCGGCGCGCGGTGCCGATCATCGAGGTGATGTGCGTGTCGTGCCCGCACGCGTGCATCACCGGCTTTTCGGTGCCGTCGATATCGACTTGGCGGACCTTCGAGGCATAGGGCAGGCCGCTATCCTCGGCGAGCGGCAGGCCGTCCATATCGGCGCGCACCATGATCACCGGGCCGTCGCCATTCTTCATGAGGCCGACCACGCCGGTGATGCCGACGCCCTCGGTGACCGTGGCGCCGGCGGCGCGCAGCTCGGCCGCGATGATCTTTGCGGTGCGCGTTTCCTTGAACGACAGTTCCGGATTGGCGTGGAAATCGAGGAACAGCTTTTCCAGCTTGGCATCATAATCGCTCGCCACCGCCTTGCCGAGCGCGTCCTGCGCCTGCGCCGGAGCGCCCAGCGCGAGCGCCATCGGGCTGCCGATCAGGCCGAAAGCTGTGAGTCTGTGCATGCTGTTCCCCGTTTCCTGTCGTTTTCCGGCGAAAGCCGGAATCCAATGGCGATAGTGTGCCCGCCGCTCCTGGACTCCGGCTTTCGCCGGAGAACGAGGAAGCGAGGCAAGATCAATCCGCCGGACCTACCTTGAACGCGCAAAGCTTGTTGCCGTCAAGGTCGCGGAAATAGGCGCCGTAAAACGCCTGGTCGCCTTCGGGGCCGCGCAGGCCCGGTTCACCCTCGCAGGTGCCGCCCAGTTCCAGCGCCCTGGCGTGGAGCATGTCGACCTTCGCGCGCGCATCCATGGCCAGTGCGATCATCGTGCCGTTGCCCACGGTCGCCGGCTCGCCATTATAGGGCCGGGTGATGGCAATTCCCGGCGTGCCCCAGGCGGTGCCGAACAGCGTGAAGCCGTTTTCCTCCATCCGCATCAGCTCGCTGCCGCCCAGCGCGCCGACCAGCCCCGCATAGAAGGCGCGTGCCTTGTCGAGATCGTTGGATCCGACGGTGGACATATCCGATCATGGGTCTCTCCTGCTTGTCCAGCCCGACTCAGGCCAGTTGCAAATCGCAACCTATCATGGACATGTGTCGAGGCAATGACCTATCGGGTAATCCTCTGCATTTCCGGTACTGATCCGCACCACGCCCTCGCCGCTCGCCCGGTTGACCCACAAACCTGCGCGCAGGCCATAGGCCTCGCCCGGATGGCCGATCCAGACCGACCCGTCGGGCTTTTCGATCCGCTGAACGCCGAGCCCGAAGGCCTGGAAATAGCCGTGATCGTCATCGCCATTGCTGCCATCGAAGCGCCATTGCGCTCGTGTCAACTCAGCGAACGATTCAGGGGTGAGCAGCCCGTCGCCGCCGTTCAGCAGCATCTGGCCCAGCCGCGCCAGGCCACCGGCGGAAATGCGCATGCCGCCTTGCGGACTGAAGGCAGAGCCGTTTTTGCCGGGCGCATAAAGCTCGATATCGCAGCGGCCATCGCTCGCGGGCACATAGGCGCACTGGTCGGGTGCGCCGATCCAGTCGTCGCGCGCGATTGTACCATCGGGATTGTATAGCGTGATCGCGGCCCTGGCCGCGCCCGGCTTGCAGCCCGACCAGTTGTAGCAGGCGGGGATGGCGAGCGGATCGAACAGTTCTTCGGCCATGATCCGGTCGAAGCGTTTGCCGCTCGCCGCCTCCATCACCGCCGCGATGACGGGAAAGTTGACATTGGCATAGCGGAAATAGGCACCCGGGGCATGCGCGGCATCCCAGGCTTCGGGCTTGGCCATCAGCTCTGCCAGGCTGGCATCGAGCGGGATGAAATAGCCCGCATCGTCCTTCAGCCCCGACTGGTGCGACAGCAGCAGCCGCAGCGTGATCTTCTGCGTGGGAAATTGCGGATGGGCGACGCGCCAGCCGAGATAGAGCGAGACGTCGCGGTCGAGATCGAGCACATTCTTGTCGACCAGCCGCATCACCGCGACGCCGACCGCGAGCTTCGAAATCGAGGCGATGCGCACCGGATCGTCGAGCGTCGCCTCGCGCATGCTCGATCGGTGGGCGAGTCCGGTGACCTTGCCGCGATCGAGCCGGTCGGCGGTGAATTTCAGCTCGATGCGGACATTGTCATCGGCTTGCGCGGTGGCGGGGGTGGTGAGTGCCGCCGCAGCCAACATCACCCCCAGCATCGTCATTCCCGCGAAGGCGGGAATCCCGCTTTTGCGCCAAAGTCGCTGCAGGAAGCGGGACCCCCGCGTGCGCGGGGGTGACGAAAACAAGGACATGGCTCGAAAGATCAGGCCTTGCATTCGCCGATACGCTTGGCGCTGTTCTTCGCCTTGATCGTCATCGATCCGGTCTGCGGCGAGCTCATCACCATGTCCATCTGCATGTCATAGGTAGTCCCGGTGAAGGTGCCCGCGAGCTTGATATTGCCTTCCTGCCCGGCTTCCTTGCCCTTGCACTGGATATCGGCATCGATCCTGCCACCCGACAGGTCGAACTTCTTGTAGGTGCATTCGTCATTTTCGGCCCCGGCGAGGAAGTCCGCACCCGGCTTCTTGGCCTGTTCCTCGGTCAGGCAGTTCTTGCTGGTCTGGACCTGGCCGACCATCTGCTTGACGATCGCGCCGGTCATGCCCTTGGCTTCGGGCGGCAGCTTGCTCTCGTCGAACTTCACGTCGACGATCTCGACCTTGTTCTCCCATTCGCCGGGGCTGAACTTGATCGATTCGGCTTCCTTGGCGACCTCTTCCTTGCTGATCTTGCCGTCGCCGTCCTTGTCGGCACCGCCGCCGCTACAGGCCGCAAGCGCAAGCAGCGGCAGGGCCAGGATCGAAACAGTCTGCATCTTCATGGGAAATTCTCCGTAGGGGTGTGTGGATGCGCGACCGCATGTCCTTGTTGGCTTTCGACCCTAAAGAGCCTGTCTGGCCAATGCAATCGCATCCCCGCCCTTGCGCCGGTGCTCCGGCCTCCGCATATCTTCGATCATGGCCGAACTGGTAATCCGACGCGGGCTGGAAGAGCCGCAAACCGATGGCACGTTCGTGCCGCACAAGCCGCAGCGGCCCGAAAAGGCCGAGGGCGGGCGGCGGTTCAAGCTGGTCAGCGACTACACCCCCTCGGGCGACCAGCCGGCCGCGATCGCCGAACTGGTCGAGGGCATCAAGGCGCAGGACCGCGACCAGGTGCTGCTCGGCGTCACAGGATCGGGCAAGACCTTCACCATGGCGCAGGTGATCGAGCAGACGCAGCGGCCCGCGCTGATCCTTGCGCCGAACAAGATCCTCGCCGCGCAGCTCTATGGCGAGTTCAAGAGCTTCTTCCCCGAAAACGCGGTCGAATATTTCGTCAGCTATTACGATTATTACCAGCCCGAAGCCTATGTGCCGCGCAGCGACACCTATATCGAGAAGGAATCGAGCGTAAACGAGGCGATCGACCGGATGCGGCATTCCGCGACCCGGTCGCTGCTCGAACGCGACGACGTGATCATCGTCGCATCGGTGTCGTGCATCTACGGCATCGGTTCGGTCGAGACCTATTCGGCGATGATCTTCGACATCAAGGCCGGCGAGAGCGTCGATCAGCGCGAGCTGATCCGCAAGCTCGTCGCGCTGCAGTACAAGCGCAACGATGCCAGCTTCACGCGCGGCAATTTCCGCGTGCGCGGCGACACGCTCGAACTCTTCCCGTCGCATTACGAGGATGTCGCCTGGCGCATCTCCTTCTTCGGCGACGAGGTGGAATCGATCGTCGAGTTCGATCCGCTCACCGGCAAGCCCGGCGCGAAGCTGAACCAGGTGCGCGTCTATGCGAACTCGCACTATGTCACCCCCGGCCCGACGATGCAGCAGGCCAGTGCCGCGATCCGCTTCGAGCTGACCGAGCGGCTGAAGGAGCTCGAGGCCGAAGGGCGGCTGCTCGAGGCGCAGCGGCTGGAGCAACGCACCAATTTCGACCTGGAGATGATCGCGGCGACCGGAAGTTGTGCGGGGATCGAGAATTACTCGCGCTTCCTCACCGGGCGCCTGCCGGGCGAACCGCCGCCGACATTGTTCGAATATCTGCCCGAGAATGCGCTGCTGTTCATCGACGAAAGCCACCAGACCGTGCCGCAGATCGGCGCGATGGCGCGCGGCGACCCTCGCCGCAAGCTGACGCTCGCCGAATATGGCTTCCGCCTGCCCAGCTGTATCGATAACCGCCCGCTGCGGTTCAACGAATGGGACGCGATGCGCCCGCAGACGGTCAGCGTCTCGGCCACTCCGGGCAACTGGGAGATGGAGCAGACAGGCGGCGTGTTCGCCGAGCAGGTCATCCGCCCCACGGGCCTGATCGACCCGCCGGTCGAGATCAAGCCGGTCGAGGAGCAGGTGGACGACCTGATCAATGAGTGCAAGAAGGTCGCCGCAGCCGGCTATCGCACGCTCGTCACCACGCTCACCAAGCGCATGGCCGAAGATCTCACCGAATACATGCACGAGGCGGGGATCAAGGTCCGCTACATGCACTCGGACGTCGAGACGCTCGAGCGCATCGAGCTGATCCGCGATCTTCGCATGGGTGTCTATGACGTGCTGATCGGCATCAACCTGTTGCGCGAAGGGCTCGATATTCCCGTATGCGGGCTGGTCGCGATCCTTGATGCCGACAAGGAAGGCTTCCTGCGCTCCGAAACCTCGCTGATCCAGACCATCGGCCGCGCGGCGCGCAATGTAGAAGGCCGCGTGATCCTCTATGCCGACCGCATCACCGGCAGCATGGAGCGCGCGCTCGCCGAGACCGACCGCCGCCGCGAGAAGCAGATCGCCTACAATACCGAGCACGGCATCACGCCGACCACGATCAAGCGCAATATCGGTGACATCATCGCGCATGTCGCGAGCAAGGACGGCGTACTGGTCGATACCGGCGTCGACGACCGCCCGCACATGGTCGGCCACAATCTGCGCGCCTATATCGAG
>CAXRCQ010000299.1:0-2370 GCA_964228845.1 Blastomonas sp. | reverse complement strand
TGGGGTTGCTGTTGCTCAGCTCGCTGCCTTTGGCAGACGAGCGACGAGGACCCGTGGGCGAGGGTGACACTTCGGTCGCGGCGCAGCTCGGCGAAATGCTCGATCCCCGGCCCGAGATTCTGGCACAGGTCCGGATCGAGCAACGCATCATCATCCGCGTGCCGCGCCAGTCGCTGTCGCGCTCTTCGCTGATGGCAGAACTGCCGCCGCCCCGGCGTGCACAGCGACCCGAGCCGCCGAAATTCGAGCGGCGCAAGTTCGGCAAATGCCTGGCGATGCGCGACGTTTCTGGAGTGCGCGTCATCAATGACGACATGCTGGTGCTGTTCATGCGCGATCAGCGGATGATCGAGGCCGAGCTGGAAAAGTCGTGCCGCGCGCGCGAATTCTATCAGGGCTTCTATATGGAGCGAAGCAGCGACGGGCGTCTCTGCGTCGACCGCGACCTGTTGCAGGCCAGATCGGGCAGCAAGTGCGAGGTCAACAAGCTGCGCCAGCTGGTCCCGGAAGACTGAGCGCCAGCCCGTCGGTCCGGCGCAGCAAGGTTGACTTTCGCGCGATGTTTGCGCATGGCGCGCGTGTGGCCAATGGCCCGGCAGACAGGGCGTGACGAAAACTGACGCGCCGCTGCCCTTATTTCGGATATTCTATGATATTTGCCGATCTCGGCCTTTCCGACAAGTTGATCCAGGCCGTAACCGATTCCGGCTATACCTCCCCCACGCCCATCCAGGCGCAGGCCATCCCCCCGGTTCTGATGATGCGCGACCTGATCGGCATCGCCCAGACGGGGACCGGCAAGACGGCGAGCTTCGTGCTGCCGATGATCGACATCCTGGCCGAGGGCCGCAGCCGCGCCCGCATGCCGCGCTCGCTGATCCTCGAGCCGACCCGCGAACTCGCGGCACAGGTCGCCGAGAATTTCGAGAAATACGGCAAGTATCACAAGCTCTCGATGGCGTTGCTCATCGGCGGCGTGTCGATGGGCGATCAGGTCAAGGCGCTCGAAAAGGGTGTCGACGTGCTGATCGCCACGCCGGGCCGCCTGATGGACCTGTACGATCGCGGCAACATCCTGCTCACCGGCTGCAACCTGCTGGTGATCGACGAGGCCGACCGCATGCTCGACATGGGGTTCATTCCCGATATCGAGACGATCTGCACCCGGCTGCCTGCCCAGCGCCAGACGCTGCTGTTCTCCGCGACCATGCCGCCGCCGATCAAGAAACTGGCGGACAAGTTCCTCACCAACCCCAAGTCGATCGAGGTCGCGCGCACCGGCAGCGCCAATTCGTCGATCGAGCAGGGCAAGGTGCGCGTCTCGTCGCGACGCAAGCGCGACACGCTCTTCAATATGCTCGATGCCGGCGTGCAGACCGCGATCATCTTCTGCAATCGCAAGACCACGGTGCGCGATCTCAACAAGGCGCTCCGCCAGGGCGGGTTCGACAGCGGCGAGATCCATGGCGACATGGAGCAGAGCGCGCGTATCGCCGAACTCGAAAGGTTCAAGGACGGCACGATCAACATATTGGTGGCGTCGGATGTGGCCGCGCGCGGACTGGACATCAAGGGCGTCAGCCATGTGTTCAACTATGACGCGCCCTGGCATCCGGACGACTATGTCCACCGCATCGGCCGTACCGGCCGTGCCGGGGCGACGGGCAAGGCGTTCACCTTCATCACCGAGGATGATGCCGAGGCGCTGGCCAATATCGAGAAGCTGATCGGCACCACCATCCCCGAAGTCGTCGTCGAAGGTGTCGAGGCTCCTGTCCAGAGTGACACGCCCCGCGAGAAGCCGAGCAAGGCGCGTGGCGGACGCAAGAGCGAAGAGCGCAAACCGGCGGAGCGCAATGCGCGCGAAGAGCGGCCTCGCGACGAAAAGCCGAAAGCAGAAAAATCGCGCGACGATCGCCGCAAGCCCGCGCGTCCGCGCCGCGAAGAGCGCGATGACGGTCCCGACGATGGCTGGAACGGCCCGATGCCGGACTTCCTTTCGGTCGGCTTCGGCACAAGCTGAACCCAGGGTCGGACTGGCTTAGCCGCCTGACCCATCCTTGCGTGCCTTGTCGAGAAGGCCTGCGAGCGAGGCGGTGGCGCTTCCGCGGCGCGCGGGCCTGGGCTGATCGGGCGAGGGGGCCCATCCGCTGAGATACACGATCTCGAACCGTTCGGGCGTCTTGCCGTCGCCATCGGCATCTTCGGCAAAGCGCTGCATTGCTGCCATCAGCCCGGTTTTGCCGAGCATCGGCCCGGAAGAGGCCAATGTGTTGGTCCAGCCGTGCGCGCGCAGATCGGCGATCAGCTTGAGCAGCGAGGAATAGCGGACGGTCAGCGTGTCGCTGTCCGCTACCGGCATCGCGAAGC
>CAXRCQ010000298.1:0-10957 GCA_964228845.1 Blastomonas sp. | reverse complement strand
TGCAGGCAAGAAGCGATCAGCCGCTCGCCAAGGTGGCGAACGGCTGCGCTGGAATCGAAAAATCTAGTGCGGTGGTCGGTCATGATCGGGCTTTCTCATCGAAGGCCCGATCGTGAACCGGGCCGGGTCAGGCGTCGACGGCCTGACGGTGCGGGGCGGCGGCGCGGACCGCTTCATCGACATGCTCTTCGAACTGCGCGAAATTGTCGATGAACTGGCCGACCAGCTTTTGCGCGGTGGCGTCATAATCCGCCTTGTCCGCCCAAGTGCCGCGCGGATCGAGGATCGCGGTATCGACGCCCGGCACGCTGACCGGAACCTCGAAACCGAAATTGGGATCAGTGCGGAATTCGGTGTTGTTCAGGCTGCCGTCGAGCGCAGCGTTGAGCAGCGCCCGCGTCGCCTTGATCGGCATGCGGCTGCCGACGCCGTGCTTGCCGCCGGTCCAGCAGGTATTGACCAGCCAGCAGGTGACATTGCCCTTGGCGATGCGCTCCTTGAGGAGGTTGCCATAGACCGAGGGGTGACGCGGCATGAACGGCGCACCGAAACAGGTCGAGAAGGTCGCCGAAGGCTCGGTCACGCCGATTTCGGTGCCGGCGACGCGCGCGGTATAGCCCGACAGGAAGTGGTACATCGCCTGTTCGGGCGTCAGCCGCGCGATCGGGGGCAGCACGCCATAGGCATCGGCGGTGAGGAAGATGATGTTCTTCGGCACCGGACCCAGATTGTCCTTCGACGCATTGGGGATGAAGTCGATCGGGTACGAACCGCGGCTGTTCTCGGCCAGCGAATTGTCGGCAAAGTCGAGCGTGCGCGTGGCGGGATCCATCACCACATTTTCCAGCACCGTGCCGAAGCGTCCGGTGGTGGCATAGATTTCGGGCTCGGCCTCGGGCGAGAGGTTGATCATCTTGGCATAGCAGCCGCCTTCGAAATTGAACACGGCAGTGTCCGACCAGCCATGCTCGTCATCGCCGATCAGCGTGCGGCTGGCATCGGCCGATAGCGTGGTCTTGCCGGTACCCGACAGGCCGAAGAACACCGCAGTGTCGCCCTCGGGGCCGATATTGGCCGAACAGTGCATCGGCATCACGCCCTTGGCCGGCAGCAGATAGTTGAGGATGCCGAAGACCGACTTCTTCATCTCGCCGGCATAGGCGGTGCCGCCGATCAGGATCAGCTTTTCGGTGAGGTTGACCGCGATCACGGTCTCGCTGCGCGTGCCGTGCTTCGCCGGATCGGCGCGGAAGCTTGGCAGGTCGATGATCGTGTATTCGGGCGCGAAATCGGCGAGTTCCTCGGCCTTGGGGCGAACGAGCAGCGTGCGGATGAACTGGCTGTGCCAGGCGAATTCGTTGATGACGCGCACGTTGACGCGATATTCGCTCTGCGATCCGCCGAACAGGTCCTGCACGTACAGCTTGGGCTTTTCAGCGAGAAAGGCAAGGAAATCGGCCTTGAGCGCGGCGAAATTCTCGGGCGTCATCGCGACATTGGTCTTGCCCCACCAGACGGTGTTCTCGGTCTCTGCGTCGCGGACGATGAACTTGTCGCTGGCGCTGCGGCCCGTGTGCTTGCCGGTGGCAACGACCAGAGCGCCGCCCTTGGCCAGCGATCCCTCGCCATTGCGCAGGGCCTCTTCGACCAGGGCTTCGGTGCCCAGGTTCCAGTGCTGGTTGTCGGTTGCGGTAATGCCTTGATCGGCAAGCGAAACTTTCGATTTATTGGCCACTGCTGATATTCTCCCAAGTTGGTGCCGCCTTCGGCTGATCTCGCGCCCACCCGCCAGCCTGTTTCGATCCAAGGCGACTCACGCAGTCTTTCCCTCGTGATATAATCGTCCAAGACCCTGACATGGCTCACTGTCAATAGCTGCTACCGGTGTCATAACATGGGTGGTGCATTGTTCCTGATTGGCACCCCAAATGCTGCGATGCCGCATTCTCCACATAAGTGTTTACCCTGCGGCCACGATGTGCGACCGCCTGCAACCGGATCAGCCAGGAGGAAACAGCCACGCATGGCGGCGGTGATTGCGTTGGTCGATGACGACCGCAACATTCTGACATCAGTATCGATCGCGCTGCAGGCTGAAGGCTTTGTGACGCGTCTGTATTCGGATGGAGAGGCGGCGCTCAAGGCGATCGTCGAGACGCCGCCTGACCTGTGCCTGTTCGATATCAAGATGCCGCGCATGGACGGGCTGGAGCTGCTGCGCCGGGTCCGCGAACACAGCGCGGTGCCCGTGATCTTCCTGACCTCCAAGGACGAGGAACTCGACGAGGCGCTCGGCCTGGCGATGGGGGCGGACGACTATATCACCAAGCCTTTCTCGCAGCGGCTGCTGATCGCCCGGATCAAGGCGATCCTGCGCCGCGCCGAGTTGATGCGCGCTCCGGAGACGCCCACTGACGAGCCCGCCGCCGAACCGATCGTGCGCGGTCGGCTGGAAATGGACCCGGCGCGGCACATGGTCGCCTGGGACGGCAGGAAGGTGACGCTGACGGTGACCGAATTCCTGCTCCTCGAAGCGCTGGCGGCGCGGCCCGGCGTGGTCAAGAGTCGCAACCAGCTGATGGATGCCGCCTATCAGGACGATGTCTATGTCGATGACCGCACCATCGACAGCCATATCAAGCGGCTGCGGCGCAAGTTCCGCGAGGTCGATCCCGAATTTTCCGCAATCGATACGCTTTATGGCGCCGGATACCGTTTCGCAGGAGAATAATCCCCCCGCGTTGCGGCTGGGCTGGACACGTCGGGTCTCGCTGACCTGGCGGATTCTCGCCGTGAACGTGTTTGCCATCGCGATGCTCGGTGGTGGCCTGCTGTATCTGGACAGCTATCGCGAGCAGATCATCCAGGAGCGGCTCGAGCAGGAGCAGCAGAGCATCTGGCTGCTCGCGCATGCGATGGAGCGGCTAGATCAGCCGGGCCGGGTGGCGATGATCAAGGCGGTCAGTGCCCGCTACAGCTCGCGCATCCGTCTGTTCGATGTCTCCGGAGCCGTCCGGCTGGACAGCTTCCTGCTGGCAAGACCGACCTATGAACTGCGCGATCCGGCGACCGAGCCATGGGAGCGCCATGCTGCGCGCCTGCTCGACCAGGGGTTTGACTGGCTGGTCGATGCAGACCCGGTCGATCGCTATGTCGAACCCGATCCCGACCAGTTGCAGGACTGGCCCGAAGCGGTGGCTGCGCAAGCGAGCGGGCGAACGCAGGCAAGGATGCGCTATGCGTCCGACCGTACCCCGATGATCAGCGCGGCGATCGCGTTGCCGCGCGGCGATGGCGTGCTGCTGACCAGCTACAACGCACGCGACATCACCCGGATCGTGCGGGCGGAACGGTTCAACCTGGCGATGATCGTGCTCGCAACCGCGCTGGTCTCGATACTGTTCTCGCTGTTTCTGGCGCGTACGATCGTGAAACCTTTGCGCCGCCTGGCAAGCGCGGCGGTGCGGGTGCGACTGGGCCGCGCGCGCGAGGTGGTGGTGCCGCGACTACCGTCACGTGGCGACGAGATCGGTCTGTTGGCCCGTTCGCTGTCGGACATGAGCATGGCGTTGCGCCAGAAGATCGATGCGACCGAAGCCTTTGCTGCCGATGTCAGCCACGAGCTCAAGAACCCGCTGGCCTCGCTGCGATCGGCGCTCGAAGGACTGGGCAGCGTCAAGGACGAAGCTTTGCGCGCCCAGCTGTTCGAGATCGCGTGCAGCGATGTCCGGCGGCTCGACCGGCTGATTACCGACATTTCCGAAGCCTCGCGCGTCGATGCGCAGCTTACCCGCACCCGGTTCGAGCCGATCGACCTGGGCGAGATGATCGAGAACCTGCTCGACCTGCGTCGGTCGCGCGGGCTCAACCAGGGGCGCGAAACCGCCTTCGCACGGCCCCGGCGCGGCGTCGCGGTGGTCATGGGGGAGGGGACCCGGCTCGAGCGGGTGATTTCGAACCTGCTCGACAATGCGGTGTCATTCTCTCCGCCTGGCGGGCTGGTGCGGATCGAGGCGACGCAGCTTCGTGGCCGGGTGCTGGTCCGCGTGATCGACGAAGGCCCAGGCGTACCGCCCAGCGAGCGCGAGGAAATCTTCCGCCGCTTCCACAGCGCACGGCCCGAGGGCGAGGCTTTCGGCCAGCATAGCGGACTGGGCTTGGCCATCGCTCGGACGATCGTCGAGGGCCATCATGGCACCATTACCGTCGCCGACCGCGATGACGGCGCATCGGGCGCGGTGTTTGAAATCTGTCTGCCCGCAAAGGACCAGCAGGAACTGCCGATTTCCCCTGCGTGAATTCAACGCTAGAATGTGGGCAATTTCCGAAAGCGGAACGGGGGAGGGTTGAATTGGCACAGGCAGACAGATGCGCCTATCCTGCGAGTTGCGTCAGCATCGGGGGCCTGGGTCTGCTCATCAGCGGGGAGTCGGGCATCGGCAAGTCGGAGCTGGCGCTGGCGCTGATCGATCGCGGCGCGCGGCTGATCAGCGACGACCATACCGAACTGCGTCGCGACGGCGACAGGATCATCGCCTCGCCCGCGCAGAATATCAGCGGCCTGATCGAGGTGCGCAATCTGGGACTGCTGCCGGTCGAGCCGGGGCCTGATTGCCCGGTCGCCCTGTTGGTCGAGCTCAACCGCGCCGCGCCCCGCTGGATCGAGCGCAGCCAGCAGCGGATGATCCTGGGGGTCGCTGTTCCCGAGATACTGCTTTCGCCCGAAAGCGCCGTGCTGCCGATCAAGGCCGAAATGGCGTTGCAAGCCTATGGCCTGAAAGGTTAGTGCGAACCGACGCGTGCCATGGGGCGGTACGCCATGCCAGGGGTGGCCGATGACCGATTCCAGTGCCGAATCTTCGGGCCCGCCTGCGGTCGAGCCGCACCGGGTTCTGCTCGTCACCGGCCTGTCGGGCGCGGGTAAATCGACCGCGCTCAAGACGCTGGAAGATCTGGGCTGGGAGGCGATCGACAACTTCCCCATCCGACTTTTGCCGCTGCTGATGGATACGCCCCAGGCGGTGCGCCGCGACGGGCAGGAACGCCCGTTGGCCATCGGCTTCGATACGCGCACGCGCGGGTTCGATCCGGGCTCGATTGTGCGCCAGGTGCGCGATCTGGAAGAGCGGCCCGAATATGCGATCAGCACGCTGTTTCTCGACTGTGCGGGACGCGAGCTACAGCGCCGCTATGCCGAAACGCGTCGCCGCCACCCGCTGGCGCAGGATCGCTCCGCCGAGGCAGGAATTGCCGAAGAGCGCGAATGGCTGCAGCCGCTGAGGCGCTGGGCAGAAAATGTGATCGATACGACAAACCTGGGGCTGTCGGACCTGCAGCAGGAAATCCGCAGCCGCTTCGCGCTCGAGCAATCGCCCACCAGCATCATCGTCACCAGCTTCGGCTTTGCGCGCGGCATGCCGCCCAGCGCCGATCTGGTGTTCGACATGCGCTTCCTGCGCAATCCCTATTGGGATCGCTCGCTGCGCGACATGACTGGCCTCGACGCGCCCGTTGGCAAGTTCGTCACCGAAGACCCCGCCTATCAGGGTGCGCTTGATCGCATCGTCGATCTGCTCACTTTTCTGCTGCCGCGCTATCAGGCGGCGGCCAAGGCCTATGTGCATATCGCGATCGGCTGTACCGGCGGGAGACACCGGTCGGTGTTCGTGGCGCAGGAGATCACCAAACGCTTGCAAGCAGCAGGCTTTTGTCCCACTGTCCAGCATCGCAATCTGACGTCACGACCCACAGATGCCATAGAGGAAAGCCCCGCGCCGCCTGGATGATGGCGAAAAGCCGGGCAGGGGAGAGATCGCTTTAAAGGGCACGGGTCAGGGACAGACGTCGGAAATAGAGACTTCAAGATACAGCAACTGGTAAAAACATCCCCCATGATCGGTCTTATTCTCGTCACCCATGGACGGCTCGCGCAGGAATTTCTGGTCGCGATGGAACATGTGGTCGGCAAGCAGCAGCATATCGTCACCATCGACATCGGCCCGAACGATGACATGGAACAGCGCCGCGCGGATATTTCTGCCGCTATCGCAAAGGTTGATACCGGTCAGGGCGTCATCATCCTGACTGATCTTTTCGGCGGGACGCCTTCCAACCTGGCGATTTCGCTGCTCGAAGCAGGCCGGGTCGAGGTGATCGCTGGTGTCAATCTGCCGATGCTGATCCGGCTGGAAGGCGCGCGCCGATCGATGAACGGGCGCGAGGCTGTCGCAGCCGCGCGCGATGCCGGGCAGAAATATATCAGCGTCGCCTCTGACCTGCTGGGCCAGGAAAGCGCCCAGTGAGCGAGCAGACCGTGCAGATAACCAACCAGCGTGGCCTGCACGCCCGGGCGAGCGCCAAGTTCGTCGCCGCCGTCGCGCGCCTGCCCGAAACGGTGAAGGTGCATGTCAGCAAGGACGACAACGAGGTCACCGGCAGCTCGATCATGGGGCTGATGATGCTGGGTGCCGCGCGCGGCGACAGCATCACCATCCGCGTCGAGGGCGAGGGCGAGGAGGCGGCGCTCAAGAAGCTGGTCGGCCTGGTCATGGACGGCTTCGGCGAGGATTGATCCTCGGACCCCGTGCGCGCCATGATCCCCAACCGTCTGCTCATCACCGGTTTTTCCAATCCCGCGGTCAAGGCCGCGCGCAGCTTGCGCGAAAAAAAGCACCGCAAGCGCGAGGGGCGGTTCCTGGCCGAAGGGCTGCGTCTGCTCACCGAGGCGCGCGAGGCGGGGATCGTTCCCGAAGCGCTGTGGCTGGGCCAGCAGCGCGACCCGCATCCGCTGGTCGATGCGCTCGAAGCGGCGGTGGCTGCGCGCGGCGGCACGATCTACGAGACGACGACCGACATCCTCTCCAAGATCAGCGGCAAGGACAATCCGCAGACCGTCCTCGGCATATTCGAGGACCTGCCGACCTCGCTCGATGCGCTCGATCGCAGTCGGTCGGGCATATGGCTGGTCGCGCAGTCGATGCGCGATCCGGGCAATCTGGGCACGATGCTGCGCACCTGCGACGCGGTGGGGGCGGGCGGGCTGATCCTGGTCGACCAGTGCGTCGATCCGTTCTCGGTCGAGGCGGTACGTGCCAGCATGGGGGCGGTGTTCACCGTGCCGGTGGCGCAGGCCGAATGGAGCGAATTCCTGCGCTGGCTGCGCACGGGGCCGGGGCAGCTGGTCGGTACCAGCCTCAATACCAGTTTCGACTATCGCGGCGCGGATTATGCCAGCCCCTGTTTCCTGCTCATCGGCAACGAGGCGCAGGGGCTACCACTCGCCTATGAGGCGGAGTGCGACCTGCTGGTCAAGATACCGATGCTCGGCAAGGCCGACAGCCTGAACGCTGCCGTCGCTGCCGCCGTCATGGCCTATGAGGTGCTCGCCCGGCAGGGTTGAGACTGCCGGGCCAGTCCGATCAGTGGCGGAAATGGCGCATGCCGGTGAACACCATCGCCAGGCCCGCCTCGTCGGCTGCCGCAATCACCTCGTCGTCGCGCATCGATCCGCCCGGCTGGATGACTGCGGTTGCGCCCGCTTCGACCGCCGCCAGCAGGCCGTCGGCGAACGGGAAGAACGCGTCCGAGGCCACCGACGAACCGACCGTGCGCGGCTCGCCCCAGCCATAGGTTTCCGCCGCCTCGCGCGCCTTGGCAGCGGCGATGCGCGCCGAATCGCGGCGGTTCATCTGGCCCGCGCCGATGCCGGCGGTCGAACCATCCTTGGCGTAGACGATCGCGTTCGACTTGACGTGCTGGGCGACGGTCCAGGCGAACAGGCAGTCGGTCAGTTCCTGCTCGGTCGGCGCGCGCTTGGTCACGACCTTCAGGTCCTCGCGGGCGATCCGGCCATTGTCGCGCGACTGCAGCAACGCACCGCCCGCGATCGTGCGCAGCGCGATGCCGCCGCGCGCCGGGTCCCACAGATCGCCGGTCAGGATCAGGCGCAGGTTCTTCTTCTTCGCGAACACTGCCTTGGCCGCTTCATCCGCATCTGGCGCGCAGACAACCTCGGTGAAGATGTCGCTGATCGCTTCCGCCGTCGGGCCGTCGAGCGGTCGGTTGACCGCGATGATGCCGCCGAACGCCGACACGCTGTCGCACTGCAGCGCCGCCTTGTAGGCGCTGACCAGATCGTCGCCGCTCGCCACGCCGCACGGGTTGGCGTGCTTGACGATGACCACGGTCGGCGGACCATCGCGGAATTCGGCGACGAGCTCGAGCGCGGCATCGGCGTCGTTGAGATTGTTGAAGCTCAGCTCCTTGCCCTGGACCTGGCGATGATCGGCGAGTGATCCGCCCGGCGCGAAGGCGGGCAGATAGAGCGCCGCGCTCTGGTGCGGGTTCTCGCCATAGCGCAGTGCCTGGCCCTTGCGGAACGGCACCGAGAGCTTGTCGGGATACATCTCGCCCTGGTCGGCAAAGGCGAACCAGCTGGCGATCATGGCGTCATATTCTGCGGTCGCGGCATAGGCCTTGGCGGCCAGCTTGCGGCGGAAGGCGAGGGTGGTCGCGCCGCCGCTTGCCTGCATTTCCTCGGTCAGCGTCGCATAATCGGCGGGGTCGGTGACGATGGTGACGAAGGCGTGGTTCTTGGCGGCAGAGCGCACCATGCTGGGCCCGCCGATATCGATATTCTCGATGATCTCATTGCGCTCGGCCCCCTTGGCGACGGTCGCGGCAAAGGGATAGAGGTTGACGACGACCAGATCGATCGCACCGATGCCGTGCCTTTCCATCGCCGCAACATGCTCGGCATTGTCGCGCACCGCGAGCAGCCCGCCATGCACCATCGGGTGCAGCGTCTTGACGCGCCCGTCCATCATCTCGGGAAAGTCGGTAATCTCCGAAATGTCGCGCACGGCAAGGCCTGCATCGCGCAGCGCCTTGGCGGTGCCGCCGGTGGAGATCAGCTCCACGCCATGCGCCGCCAGAGTGGCGCCGAGTTCGGCCAGGCCGCTTTTGTCGGAGACGGAAAGCAGCGCGCGCTTGATCGCAATGTCGGTCACGTGATTATCCCATATGCTTGATGAGCCAGCCGTAATTTCCGCCGCCCACCGATGCGGTGCCGGACAGGACAATCTGCTGGCTGGGCCTGATCTGCCCGTTTTCGTCGACCCAGAGGCTTTCCTCCAGGGTCACCTTGCTTGCGGCAGAGCGGAACTGCCACAAAGATCCATCGGCGACGCGCAGGAACACGCCCCAGCCATCGGTCGCCAGATGCGCCTCGACATCGACACCCAGATGGAAGCGGATGGCGAAGGGGACGTCGCCCTGTTTCGGCCGACCGAAGCCGCGTTTCGCGACCGGCAGCAGCACGTCCTCGCCGCGCAATTCGCGGCCGTCGCTGCGCAGCACGAGCAGGCGTCGGTGGATCAGGCCGTAGCGCTTCGCATAGCCGTCATGCGTCATGTCGAGCCGGGCGGCATCGTCGCTGTCGCGCCGGTCGAGCTCGACCAGGCCGACGCCCTTGCCGAGCTGGCCCTTGGGCAGTACCGACGTGCTGTTGGTATCGTCGAGGCACAGCGTCGAGTGCGCTGCCGTCGCGCGCAGCCCCTTGGCGAGCTCGGGCGGCATGTCGGGCGCAATCGCACTCGCGCCGCCGCAATTGACGATCAGCCGGTGCGGGCCGTGGCTCATCTCGAAGGCCAGGGTCGAGGCGCAGCCCATCACCGCGTGCCGCGCCATGGCGGGAGTTCCGGCATCGACCAGCACCACGGTACGGCCTGCCGGCACGCGCTGATAGCCCCAGTGGCGCGCATCGCGCAAAGGCCGCGCGCGGATGCCGCTCGCGCGGATCAGCGTCGCCATGGTCTCCGCGGAAATACCCGGTGCGCCCTGCCAGCTGCCCAGGCTTCCGTCGTGATGCGTCAGACCCTGCAGCGCGGGTACCGCGCGACCGAGCGCCAGTTCGACAATCGGCGAGAGCAGTTCACCGCGCGCCGCATAGACCGCGCGCAGCATCGACAGCACCCGGATGGCCTCGATCTGTGCCAGCGGCGAGCGCGACAATGCGCCGCCATCCTCACCCATGAAGCTTTCGATCGCGCGCTTGAGCCCCGCTTCGCCGAAGATGCGGCGCGGCTCGCCATCGGGTAGCAGCAGCGCTGCGCCGACCACGCCCGCCCAGGCGGTGACGCGCGCAAGGCCTTCGGGGGCCTTGTCGGCGACATGATCGAGATGCCGCGCCGTGCTGGCGAAGTTGCGCAGCACGCGCGAGCGATAGACCAAATCGCTGCTCGACAGGATCAGCGGTGCATGCGCGGCGCAATTGAGAATCCGGCGGGCGGCGAGATCGGCCCGCCAGGCAGGATCGGCGACGGTCTCGAGATTGGCATCGAGCCACTGATCCACCAGCTTCTCGGCGATCGGAACGCAGGTCTCGCGCGGCGCGGCGGCGGCGAGATCGCGCAGCCAGGCGAAGCTGTGGATATAGTCGAGCGCCTCGGGCGGCGCCTGAAGCGTCGCGAAGTTGAGCTTGGCCAGCTCGATTCGCTGCCCGGCTATCTGGAAGAACCCAGCGCGGATGGCTTTCCCGCGTCGCGCATCGCCGGGGAACGGATCGTCGGGTGCGGCGAGCAGGCGCAGCGGTGAACGGCCCTTGAGCCGCAGCTTGTGCAGCGGCGTGCGCCAGGTCATCCGGTAGAAATAATGGACGATGCTCTCGGTGAGCGAGAGGCCGCGGTCGTTTTCGAGCCGCACCAGCTGCTTGCGGCCGGATTGCGGACTTTCGGCTATCAGGTCGGGTCGGGGTTCGTGCTCACCGCCGATAAGGGGCAGGCGACGCTCGTCCTCGCTGGCCTGGGCTGCACGGGCCCCTGTCCGGCGGCTCTCGGACAGGACAGCGCTCATTGGCCTTTCAGCTCCCGGATATTGGCGGCGTACCGGTCCGCTCCGCCCTTGAAGGGGGCAGTGCCTGCAACCAGCACATTCGCACCGGCATTCACCGCCTGTGGCG
>CAXRCQ010000297.1:0-2377 GCA_964228845.1 Blastomonas sp. | reverse complement strand
CGGCCATGTGGTCGAGCAGGTCGCAGAACCGGTCGATATTGGCGTCGTCGAGCGGCGCATCGACCTCGTCGAGCACGCAGATTGGCGCGGGGTTGGTGAGGAACAGGCCGAATATCAGGGCCACCGCCGTCAGCGCCTGTTCGCCGCCCGAAAGCAGCGTCAGCGACGACAGGCGCTTGCCCGGCGGCTGCGCCATTATCTCGAGCCCGGCCTCGAGCGGATCGTCGCTGTCGATCAGTTCGAGATGCGCCTTGCCGCCATTGAACAGCCGCGCGAACAGCGTGCGAAAATGCCCGTCCACGGTCTCGAACGCGGCGAGCAGGCGTTGCCGTCCCTCGCGGTTGAGCGCGCCGATCGATCCGCGCAGCCGCGCGATCGCCTCGACCAGCTCGCCATGCTCGGCGCGGATTGTGGTCATCTCCGTTTCAAGTTCTGCCAACTCGTCAGCCGCGATCAGGTTGACCGCGCCCAGCCGTTCGCGCGCCTGAAGGAGGCGCTCATGCTCGGCGGCTTCGGTTTCTGCCGGTTCGACCGTGGCTGGATCGAAAGCGAAGCGTTCGGGCAGCAGCGGGGGCGGGCACTGGAAGCGCTCGCCGCAGCCTTGCGCGAGTTCGATCCGGCGCTGGTCCTGGTGCTCGGCGCGGGCGCTGGCACCGGCGCGCTGCTCGCGGGCGAGGGCTAGCGCTTCGGCGGTTGCAGCGGCGGTGCGCTCGGCGTCGGCCAGCGCCTTTTCTGCCGTGTTCGATGCGGCTTCCGCCAGCCACTGTGCCTGGCGTGCTTCCGCCAGCGAGGACTGGAGCGCGCTGATCGTCTCGTCCAGTTTTTCGGGCTTGCCGGCTATCGCCTCGCGCTCCTGCGCCAGTTCGGCGGCGCGAACCTGCATGTCGCGCAGGCGCTGTGCGGCCTCGCCCGAGCGACCCTGCCAGCCCTTGATCTCGGCGCGCACGCTGGCGCGGCGTTCGCGCAAGGCCGAAAGCGCCTGGGCGTGCGTCGCCACTGCTGCCATCGCGGAGCGCAACCCGCTTTGCGCGGCCTGCATACGCTCGCCCAGCAGCGTCACCTGCTCGCGCTGGGCAGCGCCGTCGGGCAAGGCCGCGCGGGCGGCCTCGGCGGCGCGGCGCTCCCGAAGCGCAGTGGCGGCATCGGTGGCAAGGCGATCGATCCGCTCGGCCAGATCCTCCCGGCGTTCGGCATCGCGTTGCAGCGCGTGTTCGGCCTGATCACGGTCGCGCAGCGCCTGGCGCTCGGCAGCCTCGGCAACCGCAAGCGCACGCGTGTGTTCGGCAATGCGCGCCTGCAGATCGGCCAGTTGCTGCTGTGCATCGCCCAGCGCAGCTTCTGCCGTGTCGAGCCGATCCGTCAGGGGAGGACGCGCTGCCTCCAGTTCGCTCAGCCGGGTGCGGCGCTCCAGTCGCTCGGCGGCCGCAGCACCGTCGCCGCTCGACACGAACCCGTCCCAGCGCCGCACGCGGCCATCGCGCGTGACCATCCGGATGCCGGGTTCCAGCACCTGTCCGCCGTCCGTTTCCGCGACCATGACCAGCGACAGCCGCGCGGCGAGCGCATCCGGCGCGCGGACATGATCGCCGAGCCAGCTACAGCCATCGGGCAGGGCAGGCCGATCGGCAGGTACATCGGCCCCTGTCCAGAAGCGACCTTCGCCAGCGGACTCGGCGATCGGTGCGCTCAGATCGTCGCCCAGCGCCCCCGCTAGCGCCTTTTCATAGCCCCTGTCGGCCTGGACCTGGTCGAGCGCGCGCTCGCCTCCGCCCGGTCGCTTTGCCAGATCGCGCGTCAAGGCCTCGATCTCGCGCGTCATCGCGTTGAGCTCGGCGCGGAGCGTCGCCAGCTCGCTTTGCGCCGTATCGCGTGCATGGACCACAGTGTCGCGGCCCGATTGGGCCTCTGACAGCGCGCTTGCCGCATCCGCCTTGGCGGTCGCCGCCTGGTCGCAGCCGATCAGCGCCTCGTCGCGCAACTTTGCCAGCTCTGCGGCATCGCCGAGCCCGGCAAGCTGTGCGCGGGTGCGCTGCAGTTCCTCGTCTGCCCGGCGGTGGCGGGCGATCGCTGTGGCGAGCGCGGCATCGGCGACCTTGATATCGGCGTCGGTTCGGGCAAGCTCGGCCCGGGCCTCGGCCAATGCAACTTCCGCCTCACGCACTGCGCGTTCGGCATTGTCCTGCGCATGCGCAAGCACCGGCCCGTGCGCATCCTCTGCAGCGATATCGGCCTGGACGCGGGCGTTTTCCGCCTCCAGCCGTTCGAGCGCGGCGGTGGCATCATGGGTGAGCCGGTCCTCGCGCGCGCTGTCCTCGGCAATCCGCGTCTGCTGCCGGTCGAGATCGGCGAGACGCTGGACGGCGGCGTCACGCTCTGC
>CAXRCQ010000296.1:0-2618 GCA_964228845.1 Blastomonas sp. | reverse complement strand
CGGCACATGCTCGCGCATCATGTTGGCCATCATGTTCATCGCCTCGACCCCGTCGAGCGCGGACCGTGCGCGCTCGGGCGCGCCGGCAGCATGCGCAGAGACGCCGGTGAAGCGGAACTTGGCCGAACGGTTGGCAAGGCTTGTGCGCGCCGCGGCGCTGTTCTCGTCCTCGGCATGCCAGTGGATCGAGAAATCGACATCTTTGAACAGGCCTTCGCGCACCAGATAGACTTTGCCGCTGCCGCCTTCCTCGGCCGGGGTACCGTAGAGCCGCACCCGGCCCGGCGTACCGGTCGCCTTCAGCCAGTCGCGCACCGCGAGCGCTGCGCCCAGCGATCCTGCCGCGAACAGATTGTGCCCGCAGGCATGCGCCGCGCCCGTCCCAGGCAGCGGCGCGCGCGTGGGCAGCGCATCCTGGTTGATGCCGGGCAGCGCATCATATTCCGCCAGGATCGCGATCACCGGCCCGCCGCTGCCATATTCGGCGATGAACGCGGTGGGGATGCCCGCGACGCCCGGGGTCACCTTGAAGCCTGCGGTCTTCAGCCGCTCCTGCAGCAGCGCGCTCGACCGTTCCTCCTTGTAGCCGACCTCGGCCCATTCCCAGATCTGCCGCGCGACCTTCGCCGTGTCGTCATAGCGCGCGTCGATCGCCTTCAGCGCCTGCGCGGCGGCGGCATCCTCCGCCTCGCCGGCGAACGCGGCGGAGGGCAGGGCGAGAGCGAGCGTGGCGAGGAGGATATGTTTCATGACTGCGGCCCCTTGGATGAATATGGGCGCATCATGTTGAAAGCGAAGGAAAGGCGCAAGGGGGCTGAAGTCAGCGCACACGTCCCTCGACTTCGCTCGGGAACTCGGAAAGTATGGAAAAGCCAGCGTTGCCGACCATCCCCGTTTGTCCCGAGCCCTTCGGCTGGCTGGCGGGCCAGCCGCTCAGGATGAACTGCGTCGAGGGACGCTAGCACTACCGCCAGTCCAGAAACCCGACCTTGACGCAATGGTCGATCATCCGGCGGAAGGCAGAATCATCGATCTCCGGCGCATCGATCCCGGCGATCCGTTTCAGGCTATCGCCCGCAAAAAACGGGCTGCGCAGAAAATAGTCGAAGAATTGCGGACCGATGCGCCGATGGACCATCGCCGTGCGCCGGTCGAGCGCAGCGGCGTCATAGGCCGAAGCGTCGAGCATTCGCGCAGGGACAGTGCCGGGATAATCGGCGACAATCCGCAGCATGTCTGCCATCGCGAACGGGGCCGAGCCCGCCAGATGCACCCGCGCACCGTCGAAGGCGGCGATATTCTCCGCCATCGCCATCAGCCCGGCGGTGACATGGCAGATCGGCACGATCGCGAAGGCGGCCTCCGGCGAAGCGGGGACATCGCCGAGCAGCGGCGATCCGAACAGCCGGAACAGGTGATGGAAGCCATCGATCCGCGCGATCGCGCCGTCGCTCAGCCGCCCGACGATGATCGCAGGCCGCGCGATCGCGGTGACAAGGCCCTGCGTCCGTGCCTCCTCGACCAGCGCCTCGGCGCGCGCCTTGCTCGCCTCATAGCCGTTGGTGAAGCTGGCCTGCGGATCGGCCAGTTCTTCGCCGATCACGCCGTCGGCGCGTCCGCAGACATAGGCGGTGGAGACGTGCAGCAGCGGGCATCCCCAGGCGCGGGCGAGCGCAACCGCATGTGCGGTGCCGCCGATATTGATCGCTTCGTGCACCGCATCGCTGGCGGCGAAATCGACCGTGGCCGCGCAATGGATCAGCAGGTCGATGGCTGCGGGCGGCTCGGCCATCGCGAAACCCGCGAGCGCGACATCGCCTTGCAGCGCGGTCATTTCGTCGATCCGGTCGCGCCCGTCCATATCGAGCACATCGCGCCCTGCGCCGCGCACCAGAGCGGAGACGCGGTGCCCGGCATCGAGCAGCGCCCCCGCCAGAGCCCCGCCGACGAGTCCCGTGGCTCCGGTCAGGAAGACGTGCATGAATTGCTCCGTCCCGGAGGCCCAAACCACATCCGCTCAGCGGGTGTCAGGTGCATGGGGTAAATCAGGCGAGGGGGTAGGCGACCGCTCAGCAACACCCCGCCGCCACTGGCGCATTCTCGCCCGTCGCCTGCGCGAAGGGCAACCCTCCGCCGCAGCCCGCGAACACGCCATAGTGCGTCGAGAAATCGCCGATGAACTGGAAATGCGGCGCAAAGCGCGTGTCGGCGAGCATCTTCCAGCTGTTGCCGCAAATCGGGAAGATGCGCCCGCGCTCGATCTCGTGATGCTTGTCGAGCGTGAACACGCGCTCCTCGCCCTCGACCGTGCCGAGATAGACCACCGCCTGGCCGTAATCCTCGCATTCGGGCTCCAGGTCGTCGAGCTTGAACAGGCGGTAGGTGGCTGAGAAGAAATCGATGCCGTCGAGCATCTCGGCAATGCGCGCATCGCCGATGCCGAGCGGGCGGTCCTTGACGAGGCGCGGGTCGGTGAACCCGGCGGCCTTGGCAAGCTTGAGGAAATCGCCCCAATAGAGCGCGCCCGACAGGCACTCGCCGTGCAGCACCGGATCGCTCAGCAGATGCTGCGGCACCCGCCGGCTCGAATAGACGTCGGAAAAATACATCTCGCCGCC
>CAXRCQ010000295.1:0-4080 GCA_964228845.1 Blastomonas sp. | reverse complement strand
CCCCTGCGAAGGCAGGGGCCCAGCACCTGCGCTTGCCTTCCGTGCGGACGGTCAATGGATCTGGTGGGCGGTCGGTTGCCGCCGGACCGGTGATAATAGCCTCACAGCTCTGGAGATGGGCCCCTGCCTTCGCAGGGGACCGGGTTGTGGCCACGACAACGCCTACCCACAAAAAAGGGCTGCGAAACCATCTGGTTCGCAGCCCTTTTTGATAGCGTTCCTCAGACGAGGAGCGGCGCTCAGCCCTTCTTGAGCGAGAGACCGCCGAAACGCTTGTTGAAGCGGGCAACCTGGCCGCCTGCGTCCATCAGACGCTGGTTGCCGCCAGTCCAGGCCGGGTGCGAGGTCGGGTCGATATCCAGCTGCAGCGTGTCGCCTTCCTTGCCCCAGGTCGAGCGGGTCTGGTACACGGTGCCGTCGGTCATCTTCACATTGATCATGTGGTAATCGGGATGGATATCGTTCTTCATCGTCTTTGTCCTTGAATAGCGCTGGTTCCGACCAGCCCGCAGGATGAATGGGAAGCGGCGCGCATAACGCTGCGCGCCGCCAAAAGCAAGGAATTTGCAGGAGCCGCAGGATCAGGCGGGCGGATCGGCGATCATCGCGGTGAAACCGACCTCGCAGGCGAGTTTCCCGCCCATTTCCGCACGCGCCTTGAACTTGCACACCTTGGCGCGCTTCTGCTCGAACTCGGCATGCAGATCGAGCAGCACGCCGGGTTCGACCGGAACGCGGAACTTCGCGCCGTCGATCGCCATGAAATAGACGAGCTTGCCCGAGCCTGCCAGGCCGAGCGATTCGACCGCCAATATGCCCGCCGCCTGCGCCAGCGCCTCGACGATGAGCACGCCGGGCATGATCGGGCGGGCGGGGAAATGGCCCTGGAAGAACGGCTCGTTCATGCTGACCGCCTTGATCGCGTGGATCGACTGGTCAATGTCCAGCCGCGCCACGCGGTCGACGAGCAGCATGGGATAGCGGTGCGGAAGCGCCGCCATCACCTTGGCAATGTCGTAGTTCAGCTCGCCTTCGGCCATGACCAGCGCTTACCGGCCTTCGGGCTGCTGCGCGGCAGGGGCTGCCTGCTGCTGACCCTGCTGCGCGGCCTGCTGCGCAGCCTGCTGTTCACGCTGCTGACGCGGCAGCCAGCCCTGCGGCGGAACGAGCTGGGCCGAAGGGATCAGCGCGTTCAGTTCGGCGGTGATGTCCTTGGTCATGTCATAGCCATCGGCGCGGGCGAGGGTGGCACCGGCTTCGAGCACGATGCTGACCTTGCGCTTGGTCATCGCCTGACGCACCGCCTGGTCGAACTTGTCGCTGATCTGTTCGAGCACATAGGCTTCGGACAGCGCGACCGGCTGCAGGATTTCCTGCACTTCCTGCGAACCCTGCTCGCGCAGCTGCTGGATCTGGCCGAGCTGCTGCTGCAGCGCGGCCTGGTTCTGCTGCGCATTGGGCGCCTGAACATCGGTGTTGAACTTGTTCACCAGCGGCTCGAGCTGCTGGCGGATCTGGTTCGACTTGGCCTGCGCCGCGTCATACTGCGCCTTGTAGGTCGTCGGACGCGCATTGTTGGCGTTGACGAAAGCCGAGGATTCGACAACCGCGCGGCGCTGGTCGGCCACGGCGATGCCGGCCACGGCCTGGGCAGCCACGGGAGCGATTGCGCCCGAAGCCAGGGTGCCAGCAGCCATCAAAGCGGCGGCGGTGCATTTCAGAAGAAGTTTCATCAGAACTGGGTCCCTACGTTGAATGTGAACAGACGGGTGTCGTCGCCAGGCTCCTTGAGCAGGGCGCGGGCAATATCGATGCGGAACGGGCCGAAGGGCGAGTTCCAGTTGACGCCAAAGCCGACCGAGACACGCGGCTTGGGCGAATCGCCGAAGAACTGCTCGGTAAAGAGCAGGCTCGGCGTGTTGGGCTGGCCTGCGGCGTTGGTCGCATTGGTGACGGTATTGATGACCTCGTTACCGGCGGAATCGCGGCCAACCTCAAGATAGAGCAGGTTGCCATTGGCGTCCCGGTTCTGCGGCGTCTGCAGCAGCGGCGTGACCACCCCGAACACTGCGCCTGCATCGACAAAGACCGACGGGCGCAGGCCGAGTTCGCGGGCACCGCTGCCGAGCGGAATGTCGAGCTCGGCTCGTGCAAGGTAATAATAGCGTCCGCCCAGCGCATCATCGACGCGATTGCGCCGATCGACCACAGGCGTGTTGACGACAACGCCGTTGACGATCTCGGGGTTGAAGCCGGTGCGGATCACGCGCGGGCCGACACCGCGAATGTCGAAGCCGCGAATCTGGGGTTGACCCAGGAAGAAGCGGTCGGTCAGGCGGATATCGTCGATGCCCTGGGCCGGGGTGCCGCGATCTTCGAACGCGAGGATATGGCCGCCTTCTGCCGCGAGGGTGAAGATGAAGCCGCTGCGGCCGATGCGCCAGTGCTTGGACGCGTTGAGGCGCGTGCGCAGATAGCTCACCGAGCCGCCAAGGCCCGCAAAGTCCTGCGACAGCGTAAGATTCTGCCCGCGCGTCGGGCGGATGCGGTTGTCGCGATTGTCGTAGATCAGCGAATAGCCGATCAGCGAGGTGGTGCGCTGACCCAGGTTGTCGCAGAGGAAGAAGCCCGCGCGGACGGGATCGCATTCCAGCGTCCCGTCACCATTGAGGTCGGAAAAGAACTGCGTCCGATCCAGCGTGACGTCATCGACGGTCAGCGAATAGCGCAGCAGGGCGGACACATATTCGGTCAGCGGCACGCCCAGGCGCAGCGACGCGCCGGTGGTGAGCTGCTCGAACGTGGTGTTGCGCGAATTGCCGACAAAGTTGAAGCTGTTCAGGTCGCGCCGGAAGATGTCCGCACCGAACGAGATGTTCTTGTCGAACACATAAGGCTCGGTGAAGCTCAGGTTGATGCCCTGCGAGAAGCGCGAATAGTTGATGCTCGCGCCGACGGTCTGGCCCTTGCCGCGGAAGTTGCGCTGACGGATCGAGGCCTGGAGGATGAAATTCTCGATCGACGAGAAACCGGCCGAAAGCTGAAGCTCGCCGGTCGCCTTTTCCTCGACATTGGCTTCCAGGATGATGCGATCGGGCGCGCTGCCCTGCTTCTGCTCGATCTCGAACTTTTCCTGGAAATAGCCGAGCGAGTTGATGCGGTTTTCCGACCGCTTGACCAGGAAGCTGTTGAACGCATCGCCCTCGTTCAGGCGGAATTCGCGCCGGATGATCTTGTCCTGGGTGAGCGTATTGCCGTTGATGTCGATCCGCTCGACATAGACGCGCGCCGATTCCGCCAGCTCGAACGTGATGTCCATGGTGAGCGTTTCGCGGTCGCGGTTGAAATTGGGGCGCACGTCGGCAAAGGCATAGCCGAACAGGCCCGCAGTCTCGCTGAGCTGCTCGACCGTGTCCTCGACCAGCTTGGCATTGTACCAGTCGCCGGTCTTCATCGGCAGCTGCGCCTTCAGCCCGTCTTCAGAAAAGTCGCGGATCTGGCTGTCGACGCCGACATCGCCGAACTTGTAGCGCTCGCCTTCCTCGACGACATAGGTGATGATGAAGTCGCGCTTGTCGGGGGTGAGCTCGGCCACCGCCGAAATCACGCGGAAATCGGCATAGCCCTGGGTCAGATAGAACTGGCGCAGCTTCTGCTGGTCATAAGCCAGCTTGTCGGGATCGTAGGAATCGCCCGAGCTGAAGAAGCGATAGAAGCGCGACTGCTTGGTCGCCATTTCGCCGCGCAGTTCACCATCCGAGAATTTCTCGTTGCCCAGAATGTTGATCTGGCGGACCTTGGAGCGCGGGCCTTCGTTGATCTCGAAGACGACATCGACGCGGTTCTGGTCCTGCTGGACCATCTTGGGTTCGACCGTAGCGGCGAACCGGCCCTGGCGCTTGTACAGCTCGATGATGCGCGCGACATCGGCGCGCACCTTGGTGCGGGTGAAGATCTGGCGCGGCGAGAGGCGGATTTCGGGAAGGATCTTGTCGTCCTTGATCCGCTTGTTGCCTTCCAGGATCACGCGGTTGATGACCGGGTTTTCCTTGACGTCGATCACCACCGCGCCGTCATTGT
>CAXRCQ010000294.1:0-10211 GCA_964228845.1 Blastomonas sp. | reverse complement strand
TCGATCAGCGCGGTGGCGATGATCGAGAGCGATCCGCCCTCCTCGATATTGCGCGCGGCACCGAAGAAGCGCTTGGGACGCTGCAGCGCATTGGCATCGACGCCGCCGGTCAGCACCTTGCCCGACGACGGCACGACGGTGTTGTATGCACGGCCGAGACGCGTGATCGAATCGAGCAGGATGACGACATCCTTCTTGTGCTCGACCAGACGCTTGGCCTTCTCGATCACCATTTCGGCGACCTGGACGTGGCGCTGCGCGGGTTCGTCGAAGGTCGAGCTGATGACCTCGCCCGTCACGCTGCGCTGCATGGCGGTGACTTCTTCCGGACGCTCGTCGATCAGCAGCACGATCAGGAAGACTTCGGGATGGTTGTCGGTGATCGCCTTGGCGATGTTCTGCAGCAGCACGGTCTTGCCGACGCGCGGCGGCGCGACGATCAGCGCGCGCTGGCCCTTGCCCTGGGGCGAGACAATGTCGATCACCCGCGCCGACTTGTCCTTGACCGTGGGGTCGAGCGTGTCGAGCCGCAGCTTCTCGTTGGGATAGAGCGGGGTCAGGTTGTCGAAATTGACGCGGTGGCGCACGACATCGGGATCGTCGAAATTCACCGCAGTAAGCTTGGTGAGGGCAAAATAGCGCTCGCCATCGCGCGGCGCGCGGATTTCGCCTTCGACCGTGTCACCCGTGCGCAGGCCGAAGCGGCGCACCTGGTTGGGGCTGACATAGATGTCGTCGGGCCCGGCAAGATAGTTTGCCTCGGGGCTGCGCAGGAAACCGAAACCGTCGGACAGAACCTCGATGGTGCCCAGGCCCATGATCTGCTCGCCATCCTCGGCGAGCTCCTTGAGGATCGCGAACATCAGGTCCTGGCGGCGGAGCGTCGATGCGCTCTCGACACCCAGCTCTTCGGCCATGGTGACGAGTTCGGCGGGGGTTTTCTGCTTGAGTTCTTTGAGATGCATGAGCTGGGAAATTCCGTGGGAAGGGTGCCGCCAAAAATAGCAACGCGGCAGTCTGGAAAGAGATGCGGGACGCCCTGCCGGTAAGCCGGTCACTGATGGAGTGGGTCGTCGAAGGTCCCGGACGGGACGGGGCGGAAATAGGCCTGAGAGCGTCGAAAGTCAATCGGGACTGCGACTGGGCGAGGGACATATCTCTTCCCTCCCGCGAGCGGGAGGGGTGGCCGAAAGCCGGGGTGGGCCTGACCACCCGTCATGCTCCTATCCCACCCCGGCCCGGAAGACCGGGCCTGCCCCTCCCCCAGGGGAGGGGAGAATGCGGATCAGAACGGCTTCACGATCACCAGGATCACGATCACTGCTGCAGCGATGCCCGGAACCTCGTTGATCAGGCGCAACTGCTTGCCGGTCAGCTTGCGTTCGCCCCGGGCGAGCTTTTTCGCATAGCCGATCATCCAGCCATGATAGCCGCTCAGCAGCAGCACGAAGAGCAGCTTGGCGTGCAGCCAGCCGGCGGTCCACCAGTTGCCCTGGCTCGCCAGGATCAGGCCCAGCACCCAGACGATGATCAGCGAGGGGTTGAGGATGATCTTGCGGAGCTTGTTCTCGCGGTCGGTCCAGCGCGTCGCCTCTTCCGAACCGTGCTCGGCCTCCTGATGATAGACCAGGAAGCGCGGCATCATGAACAGACCGGCCATCCAGAAGATCACGAAGATGAGATGCGCAGCTTTCAGCCAGAGATAGAGCATGGAGAGAACATAATCCGTTGTCAGAAGAAGCTCGTTCATGGGTCCTGCCGCCAGTCACACCGGTTGAGGCGGCAGGGCGGTCATACGCCCTGCTTCACCAGTGTAAGCAGTGCATGCACGTGTTCAATGGGCGTCTGCTGCAATATGCCATGGCCCAGGTTGAAAATATGCGGCCGCCCCTCGAAGGTGCGCAGGATGTGGCGGACCGCATTTTCCATCTGCTCGCCGCCCGCGAGCAGCGCCAGCGGATCGAGATTGCCCTGCACCGGCAGATTCGCCGGGATATTCGCCGCAGCCCAGACTGGATCGATCGTCTCGTCGAGGCCCAATGCATCGACGCCGGTCTCGCGCGCATAGGCGGCAAGCTTCTCGCCTGCGCCCTTGGGGAAGCCGATCACCGGCACGCCCGGACGCGCCTCGTGAATGGCCGCAGCGATCCGCGCATTGGGCGCGATCACCCAGCGTTCGAACTGCGCCGGCGCGAGCGAACCCGACCAGCTGTCGAAAATCTGGACGGCATCGACCCCGGCATCGATCTGGCCGATGAGATATTCGATGGTGAGGTCGACGATTCCGTCGATCAGCGCCTGGAAGCCCTGGGGATCGCGATAGGCATATTCGCGGGCTGCGTGCTGGTCCTTGCTGCCCTCGCCATTGACCATATAGGTCGCAACCGTCCAGGCCGACCCTGCAAAGCCCAGAAACGTCTTTTCAGGCGCAAGCTCGGCCTTCACCAGCCGCACGGTCTCGTAGATCGCCTCGAGACGCTCAGGGACGGCGACAAGGCTCTCCAGCGCATGATCGTACAGCCGGGGCGACAAGTGTGGCCCCTCGCCGACCAGGAATTTCAGATCCTGACCCATAGCATAGGGCACGATCAGGATGTCGGAGAACAGGATCGCGGCATCAAGCGCGAACCGGCGCAACGGCTGCAGCGTGATCTCGGCTGCGGCGGGGCTGTCATAGACCAGTTCGAGAAAGCCGCCCTTCTCCGCCCGCAGCGCGCGATATTCGGGAAGGTAGCGTCCGGCCTGGCGCATCATCCACATCGGCGGCACCTTGGCCACATGTCCGTTCAGGCAATCGAGCAAGGGCGCCTTGCGCGCCGTCGTCAGAGCTGTGTCCCCACCCATCTTAATTCTTATATCCTTTATATAGGGATTCTGTTGAAGAAGGCCGCTGGAAAACCGGCATGACGCTTTCTTGCCCTATGTATCGACAGATTGACAGTCGGCAAATCGCGCTCGCCTGACGAGTCGGCAAAATTATGCCCCTTATCAACAGCCTGTGGGAAAACCTGTCCCGTGTGGATAAGGCTTGTGGGGAATCCCGGGTCAGGGGGGAGCGTTTTCATCCCCGGTTTTGCCCACAATATCATGCCTTGATTTATCCCCGCGCTGCCCACAGACCAGAGCCATGAGCCGCATACACCTGCACCTTCTGTCGGATTCCACGGGCGAGACGCTGGAAAATATCGCCAAGGCGGCGCTGGCGCAGTTCGATGCGGTCGAGGTCATCAAGCATTTCTGGCCGATGGTGCGTTCCGAAACGCATCTCGACCGGATCCTCGACGAGGTCGCGGCCAATCCGGGGCTTGTGCTGTTCACTCTCGTCAATCCGGATATCCGCGCCAAGCTGGAACGGCGCTGCCGCGTGCTCGGGCTGCCGATGGTGCCTGCGCTCGATGCGGTGAGCGATGCGCTGTCGAACCTGCTCGGCCAGGCGGCCAAGGCGCGACCCGGCCGGCAGCATGTGCTCGACGCCGCCTATTTCGCCCGCGTCGAGGCGATCCAGTTCACCATCGCGCATGACGACGGGCAGAACTGGGAGAACTGGGAGGCGGCGGACATCGTGCTTGCCGGGGTTTCGCGCTCGTCCAAGACGCCGACCTCGATCTATCTCGCCAATCGCGGCTACAAGACCGCCAACATCCCGATCGTGATCGAATCCCCGCCGCCGTCCGCGCTGTTCACGCTCAAGCATCCGCTGGTGGTGGGGCTGACGACCAATCCCGAACGGCTGATCGCGGTGCGCCGCAACCGGCTGTTGTCCTTGAACCAGGCCCCCGAAACCGATTATGTCAATGACGAGAAGGTGAAGGCCGAGCTGGCCTTTGCCCGGCGGATGTTTGCGGATAATGGTTGGCCGGTGATCGACGTGACGCGCCGGTCGATCGAGGAATCGGCGGCGGCGATCATCAACCTGTTCAACGAGCGCGAGGCTGCGCGCGAGGACAGGGGTTTCCGGGACACCGCACCGGCGTAACAAGGCATAAGGACGAGATACATGTTGATACTCGCATCGCAAAGCACCGCGCGCCGGGCCATGCTCGATGCTGCCGACGTGCCCTTCTCGGTCATGGCGGCGCATATCGACGAATCCTCGATCCGTGCTTCGCTGCACGCCGAGGGCACCTCGCCGCGCGACATTGCCGATGCGCTGGCCGAAGCCAAGGCGATGCGCGTCGGCACGCGTCGGCCAGAAGCGATGGTGCTCGGTTCGGACCAGATCCTCGAGACCAGCGAAGGCGAGATGCTGAGCAAGCCGCAGACGCCCGAAGATGCGATCCGCCAGCTCGAGACGCTGTCGGGCAAGCCGCACAAATTGTGGAGCGCTGCCGTGATCGTCGAAGGCGGCCGCCCGATCTGGCGGCATGTTGGCAAGGCAGTGATGCATGTGCGTCCGCTGGGTACGGCATTTGTGCGCGACTATGTGGAAAAACACTGGGAAACCATCGGATACACGGTGGGCTGTTACGAGATCGAGGGCGCGGGAGCCCAGCTTTTCAGCCATATCGACGGCGATGTGTTCACCGTGCAGGGCATGCCGCTGCTGCCGCTGCTCGGCTTCCTGCGCGAACGCGAACTGATGCCGAGCTGATGGTTTTGCGCTTGGAGGCAATCTTCGCTCAACGTCCCTCGACTTCGCTCGGGAACTCGGAAAGCCTGTTCCGGTAATCAGCGACGCTACACCCTGTTCCGTTTGTCCCGAGCGAAGTCGAGGGACGCTTGCCCAAGGGTTCAACAATGTCCAAACCTTATGCCGAGGTGATCGGCGACCCGATCGCGCACAGCAAATCGCCGCTGATCCACGGATTCTGGCTCAAGGCGCTGGGGATGGCGGCGGACTATCGCGCCTGCCATGTCACCCCCGAGGGCCTGGCCGATTATATCGCATCGCGGCGCGACGATCCGCTCTGGCGCGGGTGCAATGTCACCATTCCGCACAAGATCGCGGTGATGGAGCATGTCGCCGATCCGGGCGATGTCCGCAGCAGCATCGGTGCGATGAACACGATCGCGCGCGATGAGAAGGACGCGCTGTTCGGCACCAATACCGACGCGGGCGGTTTCTATGCGCCGCTCGGCCAGAGCGATTTCACCGGGGCAAATGTCGCAGTGATCGGCGCGGGCGGTGCGGCGCGCGCGGTGCTGTTCGCGCTCGCACGGATGAATGTCGCCAGCGTCACCATCCATGCGCGCAATCCCTTGAAGGCCATGGGGCTGCTGGCGAGCTTCGCCCTCAAGGGCCAGGTGCGCGGCATGGATGATGCGCTCGGCGAGGTCGATCTGCTGGTCAATACCAGCCCGCTCGGCATGAAGGGCTTCGACCCGCTCGATCTCGACCTGTCGCCGCTGCCAGAAAGCGCTCTGGTCTATGACATCGTCTACAATCCGCTCGAAACCGCGCTGCTCAAGGCGGCGCGGGCGCGCGGGCTCGAGACGGTGGATGGACTCGAGATGCTGATCGGCCAGGCGGCGCTTGCGTTCGAGATCTTCTTCGGCGCTGCCCCGCCGCGCGAGCGCGACGACGAACTTCGGGCGTTGCTTCTCGCATGATGGCTCCGATCAAGCGCCTGCCGCCGCATCACAGGCACCGGCCGATGGTGCTGGGGCTGACCGGATCGATCGGCATGGGCAAATCGGCGGTGGCGAAGATGCTGCGCGCCGAGGGCGTCCCGGTGTTCGATGCCGATGCCGAGGTGCATGTGCTGCAGGGGCCGGGCGGCGCGCTGCTGCCCGCGATCGAATCGGCTTTTCCCGGCACCACCGGGCCGCAGGGCGTCGATCGGGCGAAGCTCGGCGCGGCGGTGTTCGGCAATCCGGCGGCACTGAAAAGGCTGGAACATATCGTGCATCCGGCGGTGGCCAGATCGCGGGCCGCCTTTGTCCGGGCCCATCGGTCGCGCCGGATCATCGTGTTCGATATCCCGCTGCTGTTCGAGAAGGGGGGCACGCAGAATGTCGACGGGATCATCGTCGTCTCTGCCGCCCTGTGGCAGCAGCGCAAGCGCGTGCTCGCCCGTCCCGGCATGACTGCGGCGCGGCTTCGTCATATCCGTCACTTGCAGATGGCCGACCATCACAAGCGCGCCCATGCCGATTGGGTCATCCCCACCGGCGGGACCAAATTGGCGACGCGGCAGGCGGTGCGCCGGCTGCTTCAGAATTTGCGTTCGGCTCTTGCACGATGACCAAATCGGTCCAATAGTATCGGAAATGAGAGAGATCATTTTCGATACCGAAACCACCGGCCTGTCCCCCGACGAAGGACACAGGATGGTGGAAATCGGGTGTATCGAGATGGTCGGCCGCAGCCTGACGGGCCGCACCTTCCACGCCTATTTCAACCCTTTGATCCCGATGCCGCCCGAGGCCGAGAAGGTGCATGGCCTCAGCGATGCGTTTCTCGCCGACAAGCCGCTGTTCGGCGCAGGTGTCGACGATCTGCTCGAATTTCTGGGCGATGCGACGCTGGTCGCGCACAATGCCGGGTTCGACATGCGCTTCCTGAACGCGGAACTCGGCATGGTCGGCAGACCCGCGATCGCGATGAGCCGCGTCATCGATACCGTCGCGATGGCGCGCGCGAAATTTCCCGGATCGCCCGCCAGCCTCGATGCCCTGTGCAAGCGCTTCGGCGTCGATCGCAGCCATCGCGTGCTGCACGGCGCGCTGCTCGATGCCGAGCTGCTGGCGCAGGTTTATATCGAGCTGACCGGTGGCCGCCAGATCGGGCTGGGGCTGGCCGATGACAGCGCGGAAGCCGCATCCGGCCCGGCGGCGCGGCCCCGCCTGATCCCGACCACCCAACGGCCGCACCGGCTGCCCCGCCCCTTTGCCGCCAGCGAGGCCGAGCTGGCCGCGCATGCCGAATTCCTGGGCAAGATCAAGCAGCCGCTCTGGCTGTCGACCCGCTAACCTGTTTTGCTGCAATCCATCGCCGAAAGGAGGTCTTTACCCGAAACGTCACCCGATCCTTAGCGTTGTACGCGCAAGGATATACCGATCCGGCCCGTCGCGGCAGTGATCCTGCGGCTGGCCCCAAAAAAGGAGAACATCATGGACATTCGTATTTCTGGTCATCAGGTCGACACCGGCGAAGCGCTCAAGGTGCATGTCGCGGACCGACTCAATGCGATTGTCGAAAAGTATTTCTCCAAGGCGATATCCAGCCAGGTGACCTTCAGCCGAGGGCCGCACGACCAGTTCCAGTGCGATATCGTCACCCATGTCATGCAGGGTCTGATCCTCAAGGGTCACGGGGTGGCGCAGGATGCGCATGTCTGTTTCGATGGTGCTGCGGACAAGATCGAGAAGCAGCTGCGCCGCTATATGGGCCGTCTGAAGGGCCGCCATGAACAGCTCCAGCATGCCGCGCGCGAGGAGGAAGCCGCCTATGTCGTGTTCGACAGCGGCAACGAGGAGGAAGAGGTCGTCGGTGACGCGCCCGTGGTGATTGCCGAAACCCGGGTCGATGTGCCCGAGGCGACCGTGTCCGACGCGGTGATGATGCTCGATCTGCGCAACACCAATGCGCTGTTCTTCAAGAATACCGGCACCGGGCGGCACAATATGGTCTATCGCCGCCCCGATGGCTCGATCGGCTGGGTCGAACCGCGCGTCGGCTGAATTCCTGCATCTGTGCGCCATTGCATCGCGCGGCTTGGTTTTTCGCGCGATATGGTGCATGGGCGCGGCAGCAATGCGTCGGCGGGAAGAGGCAACCCCCTCCCGGCAGGGACGACGATGATCTGAACACCATTCGTACGCGCCGCTTCCGCAACGATCGGGGGCGGCGCGGCAGAATCGAGAATTTTGACTGTCATGGCATGGTTCGAACTCCATAAGCAGGCGGTGCTGACCTCCGCACGCGTCGCGGACAAGCACCAGGCACTCGAGCTGGCGGCAGAACAGTTCGGCCATTGTTACGGGCTGGATGCCGACAAGGTGCTCGCCTGTCTGCTCGAGCGCGAGCAGCTCGGATCGACCGGCTTCGGTCGCCGCGTCGCAATACCGCACGGCAAGATGGAGGGTCTCGACCATTCGCTGGCGGTGGTGCTGCGGCTGGGCAAGCCGATCGAATTCGGCTCGATCGACAATCTTCCGGTCGATCTGGTGATTGCGCTGCTTTCCCCGGTCGCGACCGGCGCGATGCACCTTCAGGCGCTCGCGCATATCTCGCGGCTGACGCGCGACGAAAAGACGCTGGCCAAGATCAAGGGTGCGGACGACCCCGACGCGATCTACGCACTGGTCACCGCCGAGTTGGATCGTGACGCTGCCTGACCGGGCGACAGGGCCGGGTGAGGAGGCGCATTTCCGCGCGCTCGAGCGCCTCTATGCGGCGGCGGCAATCAACCGGCTGTTCCCGTCTCGGCTGACGATCACGGCAGCCGGCAAGGCGCGGATCGATTTCGACGTGACGCCCGAGCATTTCCATGCTGCTGGGGCTGCGCACGGCACCCTGTATTTCAAGATGCTCGACGATGCGGCCTTCTATGCGTGCAACGCGCTGGTGACCGACCGTTTCCTGCTGACCACCGCGTTCAACCTGCATTTCACAGCGCCGGTGCGCGCTGGCCCGGTCCATGCCGAGGGCCATTGGGTGAGCGGACGTCGCCGCGTCTGGGTTGGGGAATCGCGTCTGGTCGATGCCCATGGCGAGGAGATCGCGCGCGGTACCGGCACTTTCATGCGCTCGCATATCCCGCTTTCGGGGCTTGAGGGCTACAAGCAACCTGTACCGGAAAGCCCGTGATCGAGCCGCGGCTGGCAGCCGAGCTGCGGATCGAGGCGCTCAAGCGGCTCACCGCAGCAGCAGGGGGCTTCGCGACGATCATCGCCAGGGGTGATGCGGTTTCCGGCGCCATCCTGATCGCGCGCTCGGTGCGCGGCAGCGACGAGGCGCTGTTCGAATCGTTCAGCGGACTCGACGGAAAGCTTGATTGGCAGCAGCTGTGGAGCGACGATCCCGCGACGCTCGCCGCCAAGGGCAGCATGGCCGAATATGTCGAAAGACGCCGCGTGCGCGATGCGGACTTGTGGATTATCGAACTGGATGTCGCCAGCCGCGCACAGTTCGACGCGATAATGGGTCAGATGAGTTGACTCATTTACCGCCCTGCTAGAGGGGCCGCTGCACCGATCAACGCGCAGGCGGCTCACAGGGTTCCCCGGGCTTTTAAAAAAGCCGGAGAAAGACAGGGCTAGCACGCAGACGGGGGGTTTCCCTTCCGGAACCGGCCGGGCCTTGCTGCCCGATTCCTGTTCCGGCTGTGGTGATTCACCGCACAGTCAAAGTTTGTAATGAGTAAGATCCTCAAGGTAGCCAGCATGGCCGCCATGGCAGTCTATTCGATTGTCACCCTCTCTCTCACCGACGCGTCAGCCGCCCTTGCATCGCCGCTGATTGCCGACATGATCCAGCCGGTTCCCGCCCAGAGCAGCGAAACCACCGCATCCAGCGCCGATCAGGCCGCTGTCGAAGCCGATGCCGCCGCCGCCGAAACCGTCTCCCAGCAGATCGACACCCAGACCGCGCAGCCGCCGCTCAAGGCCGAGAGCCTGGCGCAGCTCGTGGCGATGTCCGACATGCCCGCCGAAATCGACGAGGAAACCCGCTGTCTTGCCGGGGCCGTCTATTTCGAATCCAAGGGCGAAACCCTGAACGGTCAGCTTGCCGTTGCCAGGGTGGTGATCGCGCGCCGCGATTCGGGCCGCTTTGCCAGCAGCCTGTGCGGCGTGGTCTATCAGCCCAGCCAGTTCTCGTTCGTCCGCGGTGGCCGCATGCCCGCCATCCCCACCGCCAGCCGCGACTGGAAGGAAGCCGTTGCCATCGCGCAGATCGCGATGAAGGACGCCTGGGAAAGCCCGGTCGAAGGCGCACTCTTCTTCCATGCACGCCATGTCTCGCCCGGCTGGCGCATGCAGCGTCTCGCTGCGGTCGACAATCACATCTTCTATCGCTGAGCCCGGCGGCCGCGTCGTCCGCAGCATCGAGGTGCGGTTCGTCGATCTCGATCTCACCACGGCGCAGGGTGCCGAAACGCTGCAGGCGCGTCTGAAAGTCGCCTCGCGCAAGGTTTGCGGGGTGGGTGTAGGCCCCTCGCTCAACGACCGGATCGACCAGCGCCGCTGTATCGCCGAGACCGAAGCCAGCGGACAGCGCGCCATGGTCACCCTGGTCGCCCGCGCCGAGGCCGGCGAGCGGTTCAAGG
>CAXRCQ010000293.1:0-10301 GCA_964228845.1 Blastomonas sp. | reverse complement strand
ATCCTGCAGCAAGGGGTTTCCCCATGAGTTTCAACGGCTCCGGCACCTTCCAGATCAACACCGCAGGCCAGCCGGTCGTCGCGGGGACGGTCATCACGGCCACCGCCTTCAACGCGCTGACAGCCGACCTCGCGACCGGGCTCTCGACCTGCGTCACGAAGGACGGCCAGACGACGGTAACGGCTAACCTTCCGATGGGCGGCAACAAGCTCACCGGCCTCGGCGCCGGCACGCTCGGGACCGACAGCGCGCGCCTGTCTCAGGTGCAGGGCGGCATCTCGAGCCTGTTGGGCGTCTCGGGCATCGACACGATCACCGGCTCGGGCTCTCCGCAGGTGACCACCTACGCCACCGGCCAGATGTTCTGGTTCGTTGCCAGCGGCACCAACACGGGCGCGGCGACGCTCAACATCGACAGCCTCGGGGCCAAGTCGATCACGCGCGGCACGGCGGCGCTGGCGGCGGGCGACATCATCAGCGGCAGCGTGGCGCTGGTCGTCTACGACGGTACGCAGTTTCAGCTCCTGTCGATCAACCGATCCATCCAGGTCAACGGCACCATCGCCTCGGCCACCACGACCAACCTCGGCGCGGCCAATGCCGAGTACCTTGCGGTCAGCGGCACGACGACGATCACCGCGTTCGACACGGTCGTTGCGGGCATCTACCGGGTGCTGAAGTTCGACGGCATCCTGACCCTCACGCACAACGGCACCTCGCTGATCCTGCCGGGCTCGGCGTCGATCACGACGGCGGCCAACGACGTGGCTGGTTTCCGGTCGCTGGGCAGCGGCAACTGGCGCTGCGAGTGGTATCAGCGCGCGAGCGGCGCTGCGGTGGTCAATCCATCCGCCACGACGAGCGTGGCCGGCGTGGTCACGCTCGCCACCGAGGCCGAGGCGCTGACCGGCACCGACACCTCGAAGGTCATCACGCCCGAGACCGGCAAGGCGGTGAACACGCGGCTCCAGCAGAACAGCCAGAGCGCCGACTACACGCTGGTCATTGGTGACGCTGGCAAGCAGATCTTCCACCCCAGCGCCGACACGACAGGCCGCACGTTCACGATCCCGGCCAACGGTTCCGTGCCGTTCGCGGTCGGCACCGCCGTGACGTTCATCAACCAGAACGGCGCCGGCACGATCACGATCGCGATCACCACCGATACGATGCGCCTCGCTGGCGACGGCTCGACGGGCTCGCGCACCCTGGCCGCCAATGGCATAGCGACGGCGGTGAAGGTGACATCGACCGAGTGGCTGATCAGCGGCACGGGGCTGACCTGATGTCGGCGATTCACCAAGTCCTTCTCGCTGGCGGCGCAACCTATCAGATCGCCAACTCGCTGCGCTTTCGGGCGGCGAACAGCGCCTATCTCAGCAGGACGTTTGGGTCACCGACTAGCTCAACTGTCTGGACGTTCTCGGCATGGTGCAAGCGAGGCACGCTTGGCTCCACGTCGTATCTCCTTGGCGCAAGCACGACGACGAACTTCGGCTTCAATTCGTCCAACCAGCTTGTGTTGACCCTCAACGGCACGACGGCCTGCACCTCGACTGCGGTGTTCCGCGATCCTTCTGCATGGATGCACATCGTCTACCAGCAGAACGGAAGCGCGCAGACGATCTACGTCAACAACGCATCGGTCGCGACCGGCACGACCGCCGCTGCGATCTTCAACACGGCCATCGCTCATCAGGTCGGCGCGGCCAACACGACCAATTTCTTCGACGGTCACCTTGCCAACGTCTACTGGATCGACGGCCAAGCCCTGACGCCTTCCAGTTTCGGCCAGACCGACGCCACCACGGGCGTGTGGGTGCCGAAGGCGTACAGCGGCACCTATGGCACCAACGGCTTCTTCCTTCAGTTCAAGGACGCTGCCAGCACGACGACCATCGGCTACGACACCTCTGGCAACAGCAACAACTTCACCACGAGCGGCATCTCGGTGACCTCGGGCGTCACGTTCGACCAGATGACCGACACGCCGACGAACAACTACTGCACGTTGTCCCCGATCTACACGGACGGGGCCGGGGCCATCAGCGGAGCCAACCTCAACTTCAACGGGCTTGGTTCCAACTACAACATCGCGTCCACAATCGGCGTGTCGTCTGGCAAGTGGTACTGGGAATACACAGGTGCTGCTGGTCAGCTTGTCGGGATATTCCTGCAGGGTGGCCTGATAAGCTCTACCACGGGCGCGCTCTCGTACTTCTCGGACGGCAACAAATACACCGGCTCCACCCCGGCTGCTTATGGTGCGTCGTGGACCGGGTCGGATGTCATTGGCATCGCACTTGACCTCGATGCCGGAACGCTGACCTTCTACAAAAACAACGTGTCGCAGGGCACGGCATTCAGTTCTCTGAGCGGGACGTATTTCCCGTGGGTCCGCACCTCCACGAGCGCGACGGGATCTTTGAATTTCGGCCAGCGCGCCTTCAGCTACACCCCGCCCAGCGGCTTCAAGGCGCTGAACACCGCGAACCTATCGGTTCCCGTGATCAAGAAGCCCTCGCTCTACATGGACGCCACGTTGCGTGCTGGCACGGGCGCGACGGCAAGCGTGTCTTCGCTGGGCTTTCAGCCGGATCTTGTGTGGATCTGGAGCCGCAGCGCGGCAACGGATCATGGCCTCTACGATGCTGTTCGTGGCGTTCAGAAACAGCTTGAGAGCAACACGACGACCGCAGAAACAACTGAAACCACCGGCCTGACTGCGTTCAGCAGCAACGGCTACACAGTCGGCGCTCTGGCCCAACTTAACACCAACACCGCGACCTATGTGGACTGGTCGTGGAAAGAAGGCGTCACTCCAGGCTTTGACATCGTGACGTATGTCGGGAACGGGACCAACCGCACGATCAGCCATGATCTTGGCGCGGTCCCGAAGCTCATCATCGTTCGCTCTCGCGAGGCGACCAGCACCGGACGCTGGCTTGTTCAGCACGGCACCTACGGAGCAGCGCGGTACGCCTACCTAAACGAGACTTTCGCCTTTGACACGGCAAATGCCAACCTTCGTTGGAACTCAACTGACCCGACGAGCAGCGTGTTCAGCCTCGGCACGTCCAGCGACGGCAATCATACGGGCGACAACTACGTCGGCTATCTATTCGCTGAAATTGCTGGCTTCTCTCGCATCAACTCGTACACCGGCAACGCCAGCGCGGACGGACCGTTTGTGTGGTGCGGATTTAGGCCCCGCTGGATTATGATAAAGGACGCAACGGCTACAAATCTTGATTGGCGAATCTACGATACTGTCAGAGAGACATTTAACGAAATGGGTGGTGGTCTGGAGGCTGGAGACGCTGCCGCAGAAAACTATGACACTTCCGTTCGTGCCATTGATGTTCTTTCCAATGGCTTCAAAATACGAGTGTCCGCATCCGGCTTGAACGGGTCTGGTGTGACATTTGTATTTGCTGCGTTTGCCGAGGCTCCATTCAAGTACGCGAGGGCAAGATGATCCCTATCCTGTATGCGTTGTGGTGCGGGTTGTGCTGGCGGCTGCGCGGCGGGATGATCAGCCAGATCACGCTCCAGCGGTTCGGCTATGCGCTCTCGACGGGCGAGACAAGGGTGGCTTGCGCGATCCTCATGGCGCTGCCGCTTGCCATCTTCAATCTGTGGCTGCTGTCGGTCGCTCCTGCGGCCTTCGCCGCCATGACCCTCGGTTACTTCGACAAGTCGATGGGGCTTGAGGAACCGGGCCGCGACCATGCGTTCCTCGCGCTCTGGGGCGTCGCGGTGGCGGCGATCATGTTGGTGCCGATTGCGGTCATGCATCGCTCTCCGTTGATTCTGACCCTCTCGGCTCCCGGCCTGCTGGTCGCTGCGGCCTATGACATCAACAAGCGGTTCGGTGGTCGCTGGACCGAGCGCGCCGAGTGGATGACGGGCGCGATCTTCGGAGGCATCCTGTGGGCAGCGGCGTCGTGAACGATGTCGGACCTGGAGGACGAGAAGTGGCGGGTCGGAGCGACATGGCCCAGCCCCGAGGCGCGGCGGCCCGCCGTCTCCTCGCACACCCTACCTGACCCCATCGCGCCGCCGAAGAGGACTGCCGTGCAAGAACAAGCCCTGTTGGATCACGCGCAGCAGATCGGTGCGCTGAAGTCCGAGGTCGCGCACATGACCGACCGCATTGAGGACATGGACAAGAAGCTCGACCAGATCATCGCGGCGGCGAACATGGGCAAGGGCGCGTGGCTCGCGGCGGTGAAGGCCGGCGGCATCCTCGCGACGCTCGGGGCCGGCGCCGCGTGGCTCTGGGGCCACCTCCAAACCTTCATGCATCGCTGAGGAGACCGACATGGCACCCCTGCTTGCCGCCCTGCTGCCGATCTTCGGGTCGGTGATCGACAAGGTCATCCCCGACAGGGCCGCCGCCGAGAAGGCGAAGCTTGAGGCGCAGGCGCAGCTCGTCGCCGCCGCCACCCAGGGCGCGCTGGCGCAGCTTGAGGTCAACAAGGTCGAGGCGGCGCACCAGAGTGTGTTTGTCGCGGGATGGCGACCGGCCATCGGCTGGGTCTGCGCGGCCGCGCTGGCCTACAGCTACATGCTCGTCCCGCTTGTCGGCTTCACGCTCGCCCTGCTCGGGCAGCCGGTGCCGCGCTGGCCGGTGCTGGACAACAACCTCTGGGAGCTCATGTTCGGCATGCTCGGCATGGGCGCCCTTCGCTCCTACGACAAGGCGCAGGAGCGCAAGGGTGGCGGCTGAGAACTGGGGCGAGGCTTTCCGCGCGCTGATGCGCCACGAAGGCGGCTTCGTCAACCACCCGAAAGACCCCGGCGGCATGACCAACCTGGGCGTGACGCGGCGCGTCTGGGAGGAATGGACCAGCCACCCCGCGAACGAGGCCGACATGCGCGGTTTGACGCCGGGCATGGTCGAGCCGCTCTACCGCGAGCGCTACTGGCGCAAGGTTCGCGGCGACGAGCTGCCGGCGGGCGTGGACCTCGCGGTCTTCGACTGCGCCGTCAACAGCGGGCTGGGGCGCGCGGCGATGCTGTTGCAGCAGGCGATCGGCGTCTGGCCGGATGGCGTGATCGGCCCTAAGACGATGGCGGCGATCAAGGCGGCGGATGCGAAGGCGACCGTGGATCGGTTCTGCGAACTGCGGCTGGCGTTCCTGCGCGGCCTGCCGACATGGCCGACGTTCGGTAAGGGGTGGGAGCGGCGCGTCGAGGATGTGAGGCGGCAGGCAAAGGGGATGGTGGGCTGACGCGCGGTCGCTACTCGCAAGAGTAGACGCTCTCCGACCGCCGCAGCGGCAGCCATCGCGGCACGGTCGTGAAGGATTTGTCGCGACACAGGACGCGGTTGGTTGGATGGAGGGTCAGACGACCGCCATCGGTTCGCAGAAACATGAACTCCGTCGCCTGCGCCGGCGCGTGCGTGTAGGCGTCTCCTACCGGGATGGCCGTGAACAGGTATTCCGCGCCCAGCTCGGCGTCTGCCGCGCGCACGATCGCGCCGAGGCCGTCGAGGTAGTCGTAGGTGTGGAGCGAGAAGTGCGAGCTGTAGCAGTCCCATTCCTGCGCGTCCTTGATCGTCCACGGATCGGGGTCGCTGCAGAACGCCAGCGCGTGGGGCGGAAGGTCTCGGTAGACCGCGCCGGACTCTAGCAACACCGTGCAGCCCCATGCTCGACCAGGATGGCTGTGCAGACCAAACCAGACCGCAGGGAACCATTCGTCGGCGCCGAAGCCGATGAAGGCACCGCAGACCGAAACGTACTGATGGCGCGGCAGGCTGCCGCTGGCGGTGAAGAGCGTCATGGCAGCGCCATCGTGATCGTGATGACCCAGAGGGCGATGTAGCTCGTGACCGCCACGACGGCGGCGATGGTGTGGAGGCTCATGGCTTGGCCTCCTCTGCTTTTGCTTTGGGGACTAGCCTGATGTTCGCTTTGTCCGGAAAGATTGCGTGGATGACTGCCTCTAGCACCTGGACGCGGGCGCGGAGGCGGGTGATCTCGGCCAGAAGTGGCTCGACATCCTCGGCCCGAACCCAATCGCCATTCGCAGCGGGCCTGTAATCGCAGGAGAGCGGCATCTCCCACCGCTCTGGCATCTTGGCTTCGCTCATGGCTTGGCCTCCTTGAGTGCGGCGCGCACAGTCGCCTCGATTTTCCGCGCCATGCCAAGCGGGTCGGACGAATCGACTTCCATACTCGGCACCAGCGTCGTCAGTAGACCAAGTGCCTGTTCCAGCACCTCGACGCGGGCGCGCAACTTGTTAGCTTCTACGCGCGCGTCGGCGACCTTGATGCTGGCGAGGTAAAGGCGGTCGCGGAGGTTCTCGATCTCCGCGCGCAGCTTCTTGTTTTCGGAAATGTAACTGTCGTATTTCCCGACGAGATCCGATCTCTGGGGCATCATGTCTTTGCTCATCGTCCATCCTCCATTTCCACGACCGCCATCCCGGCGGCCTCGATTGCGTTGACCACCCGCACCAGGAACGCCAGCCGATGCTGATCGACCGGGCACTCGCAGTCGGGCGCGTACTGGTAGAGAGCGCGGAACGCGCGGCGGGCGGTTTCGGAGGGGGTCATCGTTCGCTCTCCACCGCAACGATCCGCTCGTTAAGATACCGCATCACCGGCACGGCCATGCTGTTGCCAAGCGCCTTGTAGCGCGGCCCATCGGGGCACTCGCTCGCGGGCTTTCCGCGCCAGGGGATTGCGGTGTAGTCGTCGGGGAAGCCTTGAAGGCGCTCGCACTCGCGCGGGGTTAGGCGGCGGACTTGCATGGCGGTCTGCACCGCAGGAACAAGGTGAGCGTTCCCGCTAGGCGTATCGCCTCGGCTGCACAGCGTCTGAGTTGTGTCTCCGGTGATCGTTTGGTTGTAGGTGTCGAACGCCACCGCCGGCGGATGCGCGCCTGCCGCAAGCGGATGGCAAGGATCGCCCGGCTGCGGGCGGCTGTAGTTGGACGGGCTGGTGATCTGCGTGGTGTCGAACGCCACCGCCACGCTATGCCCGTCCGTGTCGAGCGGGCCGGTGCGGTCGCCGTATTGCAGGACGTCGGACTGACGCGCGTCGAAGGCGTGGGCGACGAGCGTTTCTGTCTCGTAGTCCTGCCTGCCCATGCCGCCTGCGTTGAGGCAATGCGACACGTCTCCGGTGCTGGGTATCAGCGCGCCATCTAGCTTTGCGTCGGCGCCGAGGCCGCCACCGCCTCGAGCGCCCGTTGCAGCTGCGCCGGCAGTTCTTTCCCGCGACGCTCGGCGCGGCGCAGGATGCCAGCGCACGCTTTCGATGACAGGTAGAAGCGCGTCGGCAGCTTGCCAGCTTCCAGCACCTGCGCGAGCGAGCACGAAGACCCGGCGCCGTCGTTGCGCCAGGCCGAAGAACTGGGCGTCCAATACGCGCCATGCGGCGCATCGGCTGGGTCCAGAAACCACGCCCGCGTCGGTCCAGCCTCGTCCTCGCGGCGGCTCGAGGGCGGCATCGCCGCCGACCAGTCCGCCCAGGAACGCGCCGAAAGCGTTGTCGGCGACGGAGAGGACGCCGGGGACGTTCTCCCAAACGACCCAGCAGGGCGCGCGTCCATCAGCGCGTCGAACAGCGTCGATTGCATCAGCGATCCTCACGAAGGTCAAAGTCAGGTTCCCGCGCGCGTCAGAAAGCGAGCCGCGCAGGCCGGCAACGGAGAACGCCTGGCATGGCGTCCCGCCGACGAAGACGTCCGGCGCTTCGACCTCGCGCGCGAGGATGCGCTCAGGCAGCGAGGTCATGTCGCCCAGGTTCTCGACGCCCGGCCAGCGCGCGGCGATCACCGCGCTCGGGAAGGCCTCGATCTCCGAGACCCATGCCGCGCGCCAGCCCAGCGCGTGCCACGCAGCCGACGCGGCTTCGATGCCAGAGCAGACGGAGCCAAACCTCACCTCAACCCCGCCAGCGCAATCACCACCGCTCCCGTCACGACGCCAAGCAGAGCGAAGGCGAACCAGTAGACGGCGGTTCCCTGCCACCGCCTGTCATCCTCCATCCAAGCCAGCGCATCCCTGCTGGCTTGGACGCGGCGCTCCTGCTCCTCGGTCATCCCGCCACCTCGGCCACGCGGCGGCGGCTCTCCTCCATGATGCGCTCATGCGCGTCGCCCGACGCGGCGCTGATGTCGTCGAGGTTGCCGCGCTGCGAGAGCATCACGCGATCGATGTCCTTGACGCTCTGCGCCTTGCGGATCGCCGCGACGATGGCGCGGGCGCGCTCGGCTAGCTCGGGGGAGAGAGGTGCGCCGGTCGGGGCCTCTGGTGAGGAGGCTGCGGATGGGGAAGGCTCCGCATCCGACGCGGCCGGCGCGTTGTTGTCGGCCTCTTGTTCGGTGGCATCAAGGAGGGCGTCCATCGCGGCGCTGACGGCTGCGAGGGGGGTGGAGGGCGGGGTGATGTCGCGCATGGTCACGCTCGACGGCGCCGCGAGGTCGTCGTCGGCATGGATGCCCAGCACCGCCTCGGGCATGTAGCGCCGCGCCCACTCGCGCGCGCCGCGATACGCGAGCATCTGGTCGGTGTTCTTCTTCCATTGCTCGTTGCTGGTTTTCCAGCCGCCGACCGTGCCGACGACCGCGCGCGGCGCGACGTCACCGATCAGCTTGCCCAGCACCGTGACCTGGCGCTGGTCGCCCGCTCCGCTGTACTGGTAGTCGAGGCTACCCTGCAGCTTGCCGCTCGCGTTCACGACGGCGGCGATCAGCTTGCCCTCGTAGCCGAGCTTGCCGCTCAGCACGTACGTGTGCTGCGCGACCGCGAACGGGTCCATGCGCCAGCGGAAGGCTTGCGCCGCGACGAGGAAGCAATCGCCCAGCTTTCCCTCGCCGCGTAGATGCGCGGGCGCGAGCGAGGCGCTCGACATCAGCTTCGCGACGCGCTGGAGCTGGCCGAAGATGTCGCTGTCGAGGTAGACGGCGACGGGGTCCGAGAAGTCCACGGCGACGGCGCGCGGCGCGGTGGCGGTCGGAAGGTTGGTGACGTTGGTCATTTCGTATACTCCCTCTGGATGGATGCGTTGATCTCGTTGGCGGCCCACTGCGGCAGGCCGATTTCGACTACACCCGTGGTGTAACCCGGCCAGCTATCGTCTGCAACGCTTTTCGCGAAGCGGCGCAGGATCTGGCGCAACTGCTGGTCGGCGGCGCTCGCGGCGTCGGCGGACAGGGCGGCGACGTAGCCGAGGTGGGGCTCGTCGTTGCCGACCACCGCGAAGCAATGCGTCGGGCGCTGGATGCCGAGCGTCGAGGCGACCAGCCGGAACATCGCATCCCCGAGGTCGTAGCGGAGGTTGGCTGCGGTCTTGCGCCAGGAGTTCGGCGCGGGCGACGCGGTGGTCTTGAGGTTCACCGCCAGCCCGGCGCGCGAGATGTAGAGGTCGGGCCGGCACAGCAGCGTCAGGCCGGTTTCCTCGTCCTTCGCGACCATCGTGACCTCGGCGCGACCGCCAGCCTCCAGCAAGCGGCGAGCGTCGGCGTTCCGCATGAGGCCATCGCGCATCCCGACGATCCGCATGTGGTCGCTGAAGGAGACGATCTGTCGATCGCCCTGCGCCTCGCGCCACGTTTTGCCCTCGCGGGTCGCGAACGAGAGGCCATCGGGCTTGACCGAGAAGCGCTGGTGGAAGGCCTCGGCGCCCTCCAGGATGTAGCAGTGCGCGGCGGTGCCGAGCATCATCGACGCGCTCGGCTCGCGGTGGACACGGGCCGGGTTTCCGCGCCAGAAGGCGTGGGCGTGGGCCGGGCATTCGGTCTCGTAGGCAATGAGGTCGCTGCCGCTGACCGCCGGGGCCGCGAAGGCCTCGGCGCTCAGGTACGCCTCGAACGAGACGTCGTTGTGGATGCCCTCAGCGATCATTGGTCACCTCCTTCTTCATCTGCCTGTGAACCCAGCCGCGCAGGGCGGCGAGGCGGCTCGCCTTCTTGCCGCGCGGGGCGTGGGCCGCGCGCTTGATCATGCTGCGGTAGACGCGCAGCAGCTTGCGCTTCTCGGTGGTCATCGGCGGCCCTCCAGTTTGGCAAGCTCGCGCTCCAGCTCCGCGATGCGCTGGTGCGCGAGCAGATAATCCAGCGTCTCGGGGTTGAGGTCGCGGGCCAGCTCGACCCGCAGGGCGATGCGAGCGCGCAGGACGCCGGGCGTCTGCGGGATCGCGGGGGCGGCGGGGAGGCGCTTCATGCCAGCACCATGATGGCGGCTAGGACGAGGCCCATGAGGGCCTGCAGCCAGAGGGGGCTCATCGGTCACCTCGCAGCCAATCGGGGTAGTCGCCATCGAAGGGCTCGGCGGGCGTCGC
>CAXRCQ010000292.1:0-6635 GCA_964228845.1 Blastomonas sp. | reverse complement strand
AGGTCAGCCACGCAGCTCCGCCCCGAGCTTGGCCGCCGCCTTGACCACCGCATCGGCAATGGCTTTCAGCTCGTCATCGCCAAAGCTCTTGTCCACCGGTTGCAGCGTCACCTCGATCGCGAGCGAGAGCTTGCCCTCGGGCACGCCCTGGCCTGCAAAGCTGTCGAACACGCGGGCATCGGTAATGTGCTTCTTGTCCGCGCCTTTTACCGCGCGGACAAGGTCGCCGGCGGGCAGCTTGGCATCGACCAGGAAGGCGAAGTCGCGCGTCACCGCCTGGAGCGCGGGCGGCGCATAGGCCTCGCGCATCGCCGAGCCGCGTGCTTTCAGCGGGATCGTGTCGAGGAACAGCTCGGCCACCATCACCGCGCCTTGGACCGGCTTGAAGCCGAACGCGCGCGCGGTCGAGGGGTGCAGCGTGCCGTACGCGGCGAGCACGTTCTTGGGCCCCAGCCGCAGCGTTGCCGCCTGGCCGGGGTGATAATGATCGCCGGGGCCTGCGGCATCGGGCGCGAAGTCCATCAGCTTGGCCGCCGGGGCTCCTGCGGCATCGAGCAAAGCCAGCACTTCGGCCTTCACGTCATGCGCGGTGAACGCCTGCGCCTTGCCGCTGCGCCAGTCGCGCGGGGTCTTGTCGCCCGCCAGCACGATGCCGAGCGTGGTCCGCTCTATACTGGTGCCGTCCTCGGCCTTGAAATAGCGCCGACCGAGTTCGAACAGCCGCACTGAGCCCGCGCCGCGATCGAGATTGCGCTTGGCGGCCGAGAGCAGCCCGGGCAGCAGCGAGGGCCGCATCACTTTCAGGTCCTCGCTGATCGGGTTGGCGAGCACCCAGTCGCCGCCACCGAAGGGCGCGGCTTCCTTGTCCGAGATGAAAGACCAGTTCACCGCCTCGTTGAGGCCGCGCGCGGCGGCGAGACGGCGCACGCGGCGTTCCTGCAGCTGCGCGGGGCTGGCGGTCGGCTTGGCAACGCCGGGCAGGCGCGGTAGCGGGGTTGAGGGGATCGCATCGATACCGGTGATGCGCACCACGTCCTCGACGATATCCGCTTTCCCTGCGACATCGCGCCGCCAGGTCGGGACGGTGATGGTCCAGGGCGTGGCGCTGCTGTCGACGCCGAAGCCCAGCCGCTCGAGGATCGCCTGCTGCTCGCTCGCCGCGACATCGATGCCGCCCAGAGCCGCGCAATAGGCGGGGTCGTAAGCGACCGTGCGCGGTTCGATCGGTGCGCTGCCCGAACGGGTGACCGGGCTCGCCGTGCCGCCACAATGCTCGAGCACCAGCCGCGTCGCGATGGCGAGCCCCTGTTCGAGGAACGCCGGATCGACGCCGCGTTCGAAGCGCTGGCGCGCGTCGCTCGTCAGCATCAGCTTCTGGCCGGTGCGCGCGATATGGTCGGGGTCGAAATAGGCGCATTCGATCAGAACGTCGGTGGTGTCGTCGGACACGCCCGAATCCTCGCCGCCCATGATGCCGCCGATATCGTGCACCTGGGCGCTGTCAGCGATCACGGTCATGCTGGCGTCGAGCGCATAGGTCTTGCCGTTGAGCGCGAGCACCTCTTCGCCATCTGCCGCCTTGCGCGCGACCAGACCGCCCGAAAGCTTCGCCCGGTCATAGACGTGCAAGGGGCGGCCGAGATCGATCGAGACGAAATTGGTGATGTCGACCAGCACCGAAATCGGCTTCTGGCCGATCGCCTTCAGCCGGTCCGCCATCCATTTGGGCGCGGGGCCGTTCTTCAGACCCGAGACGTTCTGCGCGTAGAAGGCAGGGCAGCCGGCAGCATCGTCGGTGCGGACATCGGGCGCGTCGCCGCTGCCCTCGACCGGATCGACGCCCGAGCGATAGACCTCGGACAGGGGCTTCAGCGTGCCGATGCCCGATGCGGCGAGATCGCGCGCGATGCCGCGCACGCCCATGCAGTCCTGCTTGTTGGGCGTGACCGACACTTCGATCACCGGATCGTCGAGCCCGGCATAATCGGCAAAGCTGGTGCCCACCGGTGCGTCCTCGGGCAATTCGATGATGCCGTCATGATCTTCGCCGAGCTCGAGCTCGCGATACGAGCACATCATGCCGAAGCTCTCGACATCGCGGATCTTCGCGGGCTTCAGCGTGAAAGCGGGGCCGGGGACATAGGTTCCCGGCGGGCCGAACACGCCGACCAGACCGGTACGCGCATTGGGCGCACCGCACACGACCTGCCAGGGGGTGCCCGAGCCGTCATCGACCTTGAGCAGCCGCAGCTTGTCGGCATTGGGGTGTGGGCCGGCCTCGAGCACCTTGGCCACGCGGAACGGGCGCAACGCATCGGCGGGGTTTTCCACGCCTTCCAGCTCCAGCCCGATCGCGGTCAGCCGGTCGGTGATTTCGGTGAGGCTCGCATCGGTGTCGAGATGCTCTTTCAGCCAGGAGAGGGTGAACTTCATGCGCCGACTCCTCCGCTCAAAGTGGGGACGTCGAGCGACGAGAAGCCGTAATGCTTCAGCCACCTGAGATCACCGTCGAAGAACGCGCGCAGGTCGTCCATGCCGTATTTCAGCATCGCCAGACGGTCGATCCCGCAGCCAAAGGCAAAGCCCTGCCACTCGTCGGGGTCGAGCCCGCAATGCTCGATCACCCTGGGGTTGACCATGCCGCTGCCCAGGATCTCCATCCAGCCGCCATTGGGGCCGGTGGGATCGCCACCGATCACCCGCTTGCCCTTTTCGACGGTGAAGCCGACATCGACCTCGGCCGAGGGTTCGGTGAACGGGAAATAGCTCGGGCGCAGGCGCAGCACGATATCGTCGCGCTCGAAGAACGCGCGGACAAAGGTCTCCAGCGTCCATTTGAGGTGCGCCATGGTGATGCCCTTGTCGATCACCAGTCCTTCGACCTGGTGGAACATCGGCGTATGCGTCGCGTCCGAATCGCTGCGATAGGTGCGTCCCGGCGCGATAATGCGGATCGGCGGCTTCTGCCCCATCATCGTGCGAATCTGCACCGGCGAGGTGTGGGTGCGCAGCAGCATCGGCTCGCCATCGGGGCCGGTATCGGGGAAATAGAAGGTGTCGTGCATCGCGCGCGCCGGATGTGTCTCGGGCATGTTCAATGCGGTGAAATTGTACCAGCCCGATTCGATCTCCGGCCCCGTCGCCACGGCAAAGCCCAGGTCCGCGAAAATCTCGGCCAGCTCGTCCATCACCTGCGCGACCGGGTGCACCGAGCCTTGCGCCGAGGGCGCGACCGGCAGCGTCAGGTCGATCGCTTCGGCGGCGAGCCGTTCGTTGAGCGCCGCGCTTTCCAGCGCGTCCTTGCGCGCAGCGATGGCCGCGGTGACCGCCTCGCGCGCGCCGTTGATGCGCGGACCCTGTTCCTGGCGCTCCTCGGGGCTCATGCCGCCCAGCGTCTTGAGCAGCCCGGTGATCGCGCCCTGCTTGCCGAGGGCTGCGATGCGGATGTCTTCCAGCGCAGCCAGATCGGCATCGGCGATCTGCGCCAGATAATCCTGCTGCAATTGTTCAATGTCGGCCACGGCCCGGTCTTCCACATATGCGAGAAAAATGTCCGCGAGCCGCTGTCATGCCCCGCTGCACAAATCAAGCCCTGCCGCGTTTCCATGGCCTTTTCATGCGTGCGCCTGCAGTGCTATCCTGCAGGCCGACCGGGCGAAGACCCGGCGCCATAGGGGACGATGGCCGATGAACCTGATGCTGCTTTTCGCTTCGCTCGCCGCGATTCTGGCGGTCGCGGGTCTGGTCTGGCTGCTCCAGCTGGGCGAGAACCGGATCGGCGATGCCGCGGACGCCGCGCGCATAGCCGAGGAGCAGATTGCGGGGTTCGAATCCGGCCCGGTGCTGATGTCGAACGATGGCGAGGCCGCGCTGGTCGAGGGCACCGATGGCCGCGTCGTCATCCTCAAGCGCCATGGCGCGCATTGCGCGGGGCGCGTGCTGCCCAGACCTTTGCGCGCGCACCGCTGCAGCGAAGGCTGGAAGGTCGAAACCGGCGATCCGCGCTTCGGACAAGTTTCACTCGCACTGTCAAAACAGGATGCTGACAGGCTGCTGACAATGATGTAAGCAGCAAGCCGATGATACCCGATCTGCCCAACCCGACCGAGCTCGCTATCCCGGCCTTCGTGCTGCTGATGCTGGTCGAGATCTGGTGGGTGCGCCGCCGCGACCGCAGGGCTTACGAGCCGCGCGACACGCTGACCTCGCTGGCACTCGGGCTGGGCAGCACGGTGGCGGGGGCGCTGACCGGGGGGCTAGCGCTCGCAATCGCCTTCTGGGTGTACCAGTATCGCCTGTTCGATATCGGTTTCGTCTGGTGGGCCTGGCCGATCGCCTTCGTGTTCGACGATTTCGCCTATTACTGGGTGCACCGGCTCGGCCATCGCGTCCGCTGGATGTGGGCGGCGCATGTCATCCACCATTCCAGCCAGCACTATAACCTTTCGACCGCGCTGCGGCAGACCTGGACCGGGTTCTTCACCCCCGGCCTGCTGGTTAGCCTGCCGCTGTTTTGGCTGGGCTTCCACCCGCTGATGATCGCGTTCTGCGGCGGGATCAACCTCATCTACCAGTTCTGGATCCATACCGAGGCGGTGAAGCGGATGCCGCGCTGGTTCGAGGCGGTGATGAACACGCCCTCGCACCACCGCGTCCATCACGCGATCAACCCGCGCTATCTCGATTCCAACTATGCCGGGGTGTTCATCGTCTGGGACAAGATGTTCGGCACCTTCGTGCCCGAACGCGACGACGAACCGATCCGCTATGGCATCGTCAAGCAGCTGGGCAGTTTCAACCTGATCTGGGCGGCGTTCCACGAATGGGTCGGCATCGCGCGCGACATGTGGTCCGCGCCGGGGCTGCGCAACAAGCTCGCCTATCTGCTCCGCCAGCCGGGCTGGAGCCATGACAACAGCCGCGAGACCAGCGACAGCATCAAGGCCGCCTGGGCCGCGCGGGAGCAGCGGACTACTGGCGCACCCGATTTCACCGAGGGGACGCTGACCCCCGCCGAATAGCTTGCACGATAAGGGCCGATGAACAGGCCCATGGGAGAGAGCATGAGCGAATATGACATCATCGTGATCGGCGGCGGGTCCGCAGGCTGTGCGGTCGCCGGGCGGCTGAGCGAAGACCCGAAGCTCTCGGTCTGCCTGATCGAGGCCGGCGGGCGCAACAATGGTGTGCGCGTCAAGACGCCGGGCTTCATGCCATTCCTGCCGAAGAACACCAACTGGCAGTTCGAGACGGTGCCGCAGCCTGGGCTCAATGGCCGCACCGGCTATCAGCCGCGTGGGCGTGGGCTGGGCGGCTCCTCGGCGATCAACGCGATGGTCTATATTCGCGGCACCCACTGGGATTACGACAATTGGGAAGCGCTTGGGGCCACCGGGTGGAGCCACAAGGATGTGCTGCCCTGGTTCCGCAAGTCCGAAGGCAATGCGCGATATGGCTCTTCGCACGATTTCGATGCGCATCATGGCGGCGATGGCCCGCTGTCGGTGGTCGACCAGAAATGGGCCAACCCCGGCAGCCATGCCTTTGTCGAGGCCGCGCGGCGGCTGCAGCTGCCGCTGAACGACGATTTCAATGGCGCTAAGCAGGAAGGTTTCGGCATCTACCAGACCACCCAGAAGAACGGTGAACGCTGGAGCGCGGCGCGCGCCTATGTCGAACCGGCGGCGGATCGTGCCAATCTCGACGTCCGCACGCATGCGCTGGTGCGGCGGATCATCGTCGAAAACGGCCGCGCGAAAGGCGTCGAGTTCGAGCGCGCTGGCAAGGTGGTGCAGGTCTTCGCTCGCGCCGCCGTGGTGCTCTCGGCAGGCGCGTTCGGATCGCCGCAGATTTTGCAGCTTTCAGGGATAGGCCCGGGTGGCATGCTCAAGGAGCACGGCATTCCGGTGCTGGTCGATCGCGCCGAGGTGGGGGCGAACCTGCAGGACCATATCGATTATGTCTCGGGCTTCGCCACCAAATCGACCGACAGTTTCGGCAGCTCGCTCACTGGCGTCACCCGCATGGCGCGCGCGGTGCTCGAGCATCGCCGCAAGCGCACCGGCATCCTGACCACCTGCTGGGCGGAAGCGGGCGGTTTCTGGAAGATGATGGCAGATAGCCCCGCGCCCGATGTCCAGTTCCATTTCGTCCCCGCCGTGCTCGAGGATCATGGCCGCGAGAATGTGAAGGGCCATGGCTTCTCGTGCCATGCCTGTGTGCTGCGCCCGGAGAGCAAGGGCACGGTGACGCTGAACAGTGCCGATCCCGCCGCGCCGCCGCGCATCGACCCCAATTTTCTCGCCGACGAACGCGGCGCAGCGTTCGCCGATCATGATGCTGGGTGCATTGGTGTTGCAGCTGACGATCTTGGGCATGATGCTGGCATCCGCGACATAGAGCCCCTCGACCCCGCGCAGCCGCAGGCGCGGATCGACCACGCTGCCCTCGTCCGATCCCATGCGGCAGGTGCCGACCGGGTGATAGACCGTGTCCGCGCGGTTGCGGATCAGCTCGTCGAGCGCGGCGTCGTTGTAGAGATCGACCGGGTGGCGATCGACCGGATCGTAATCCGACATCGGCTGCGTCTCGAAGATGCGGTGCATGAAGCGCACCCCTGCACGCAGCACTGCCAT
>CAXRCQ010000291.1:0-5518 GCA_964228845.1 Blastomonas sp. | reverse complement strand
CGGATCTTGTCGCCCTCGTAGATTGTCTCCTTGTGCTTTTCGGAGAGCCTCAAGGCATCGCGCTTGTCCGAAGGATCGATCGCCGCCGGATCGAATTTGATCAGCTTGCCGCTTTCATCGCGCAGCATGACCCGGCCCTTCACGTCTATGCTTTCGACATCGTACCGCCCCCGAACAAGCCCTCCGGGGGCGTTCTGGCGCGTCACTTCGAGCAGCTGGCCCTTGCTGTAGGTCGAGGCGTAGCGCAGCTCCTCGCGCGTCGCATGGGCCGGGAGGAGCGTGGTCAGCCTCAGCCCTTCCCCCTGGATCGCCCCTTCTGCCTTTAGGCCCTGCTGGACCATCCGGTTGAGTTCGCCGCGCGCTGCACGACCCGATGAGTAGATCGCGGTACGCTCGCGGTCTTCTGGCGATAGCTCCAGCCATTTCTGCGCGGTGACCTTGAGGTGGTCTGCGCCAGCTTCGACCACACGCTCGCCAAGCGAGGCAAAGCTTTCCTTGAACATTCCGGCGCGCGCGAGGCCAGCGGCTTCCTTCATATGTTCGGTGCGCTGCCGAAGGCTGGTATCGATGCGGGCTATGGCGGGGTTATCGGACTGGATCAGCGAAAAGCTTTTGCCCGCCTCGATCGGCTGCAGCTGGGCCCGGTCTCCGATCATGACCAGCTTTTCAACCCCAAGCCGGTTGGCGATCGTGAGCAGGTCATTCATCGGCTTGTTCGCAACGAGCGAAGCCTCGTCCAAGACCAGCACTTTGCCGCGCAAGGTCTCTCGTGATGCCTCGAACTTCGGACCTGAGCCCTCAAGCGTGGGCCGCAGATGCTCATTCACGAAGGATGAGACGGTTCTTGCTGTGATACCCTGCCTGACAACCTCACCGTCCGGCCCCCGGATCGCTGTATCGCTGCGAAGATCGCTCACCATCTTGTTGGCAAAGGCGAGCCCGATCACCTCCCTTCCCTCCTGATGAGCTACGCTTGCGATGGCCGAAATGATTGTCGTCGTGCCTGCGCCCGCGACACCCTGGATCACGATCGTGCGGTCCTTGCTGGCCAGCGCCAGAGTTCCCGCGGCAATCTGCTCGGCATTGAGCTCGTGGGTGCCCGCTACTTGCCGCAAGCGCCCGGGTGCCTCGGCAGCTTCAATGATGGCCTGGCCTGCGCCCTTTCCGGCGGCGACATTGGCAAGGGTTGCCCGCTCGATTGCGACATGCTCGGGCGTGGTGAATCTCTCAGGCCTGCCATCGAGCCTGTCGCTCTTGCCCTCGAGCACCCTCCCGTCGGCCACCAACACGCCAATCCTCGCTTCAACCCCATCAGCGGTCACACCCTTCACCCCAAGGTCGAGCGCGGTCTTGACCAGCTCGCCCCGGGTCCAGGAGGTTTCACGTTCGCCGATGATCCTGATCGCAGAAGCGGTTGCCATCTCAGTGCGCAGCTGCGTGGGCGTCAGAGTGATCCGTTGCAGGCCATTGGTTGTCAGTGTGTCTGCTGGCCGAGTGTAGAGCTTGGCGCTGTCGCGGAGCGCACTAAGAGTCTCCTGGACACGCTGCGGCGACCCCAAAGGGCTTTCACGCCCCTCGGAGCCGCGTTCCCGCGCCTGTTCGACCAGCGCCTTGGCATCGAACCCCAGCCCGGCAGCGCGCCTCGCCCATTCCTGCCGAAGCGCCTGCTTATCATCCGGATTGAGCTTGGGATCGCGGGTGCGCTTGGTGATTTCACGCAAGGCTTCTGTGTCGTTTGCGCTCTTCCCAAGTTTCTCGGCCGTCGCCAGAATGGTCAGGCGACGCTGGCTGAAGGCTTCGATCACATCGCGCGCCACGCCCTTGATCTCGAACTGGCCGTGCTTGCCCGTGATCTGGGTTTCGTAGCCGAGCTTCTCGAGGTTCGTCCGCAGCGCGGCGTTGTAGATGGAGCCAAGGACTGTGTTGTTCTTCCAGATCTCTCCGTTCCACAGCGCCTTCCAGTTGCCATCCTTGTCTTGGGTCATCGCGGCAATGACAGCATGGGTATGGTTCTGCGGGTCCAGCGCCCGGCTCGTGTCGTGCTGGAACAGGGCATAGAGGAGCTTGCCTGTGACCACGCCCTCGCCGTTGGCATTGCGCGAACGATCGCGGGCCTGCGCATAGTGCTTCTCGAGATAGGCCATGGTCGCCTTGACGGCGGCCTGCTGTGCATCGAGAATCCGTTTGTCGCCGCCCAACTGCGCCAGCAGGCTGGCTGACTTCGGCATCGAGAATGTGAGGTCTATGCCCGAGCGGCGGTTTGCATTGCCATTTACGACCGTGTCATCGGGCAACTTGCCATCGAGGACTTTTTCGAAGTCTTCCTTGGCAACTGGGCCTGCAAGCCCGAGCGCTTTCGCGCCCTCGCCACCCCATTCGCTAAGCTCGGCAGGACCATCGCCGACATAGTAGTCGTCCTTGGCAAAGTAGTTTGCGGCGCCGCCTGCAGATGCGACCGATGCGACCGACAGCATCTCAGGCCACCCTTGCCTGCTCATGCTGGAACATCGGCCGCGAAGCATCGCCCAGCAGAAGCCAGGCGGCATCGATGCGGAACTGTTCGCAGATGGCAGCGATCAGGCTGGAGGGCGGATCCCTGTGCCCACCTTCATAGTTCTTGATGGTCTTGTCCGCGATCCCGAGCTGCAATGCCATCACGTGCTGGGAGATACCCAGAGCCGCTCGGACGGTCTTGATCCGCCGCCCGATCGTACCGGCACACTGCGGGCACAGTGACGGGGACACATGGCCAGTTTGCGCGGCCGCGCTCATCGCCCAAGCTCCTGATCATCGTCGATGGAAGGGTCCTGACGGCTCTGCTTTTCGTTGCCGATGCCGCGCATGTTCTCTTTGGAAAGCTCGCTCTCCTGCGCGTCTGCCCTGCTGTTCTGCGCTCGCCCCTTCGGCCCTTCGATCTTCGCTTGCGCGCCGCGCTCTTCGCTGTCGCGCATGGCAAGGTTTTGCCGGTCGCGCTGGTCCTTCTTGCCAGGGCGGTTATAGCCATACAGCTCCCCTTGCGCTGGCTTTCGCTCGAAGTCTGCCCGCTCCTCTTCATCCTCAATCTTGCGTGTTACCTCCTCCTCGGTCAGCTCGCGCTCAGGGTTCAATGGCCCCTCGATCGCCTCCCTCAGCTGCTGCGCCGCCCGCTCAGCCTCACTCAGCGCGACCTCTTCCCGATCCTTCCGCTCCTTAGGCGCGATGTCAGGTTGTGCGCCTTCCCTATCCCCACCCCCCAATTCCGCGCCATCCCCGGACGGTGGTGTGTATTCAGCGGCGCGCATGTCGGTGACACGCTCGAAACCCTTGGCGCGGGGTTCGTAATCCTTCCACGTCAGCCTGATCCTGGCAGCGGGGAAACCGTCGGGGAATTTCACGAACCCGTGCATGCTGGGCAGGTCGCTGATGTCGACCGGCATGACGAGTTCTTCGACGTTGGTACGAGGCGTGATCGTCGAGGCGTCGCGGTTGTCATTATAGCCGTAGGAATAGGCTTCATCCATGATCCGGACCTGACGGTTGCCAATGAACTCGGAGCATCGCCGCGACGTCTCGGGATCGGCCGTCTTGAGGATCAGTTTGGTGCCCGCCAGCGAGGCCAGATTGGTAGCTCCGTTCTCGCCATAGGTTTCTTCAAGCTTGTCGAAGGAATGCATGCCAAGCACGAAGGCTCCGCCAAACGCGCGGGCGGTCTGAAGACCATGATCGATCGCCGGGAGACGATGCAGCGCATGGACTTCGTCGATGAGAAACCAGGTGCGCAGATCTCGGGTCCGTCCCATGTGGAACAGCGCATTGACGGCCAGGTCCATCCACAGCGTCAAAAGCGGGCGATTGAGGACCAGGTCCGGGTGCGTGGAAGTGATGAAAAGGATCGACCCTTCCTTGACCTCGGTGGTCATCCAGTTCTTGATCGAGAAGCCGGTTTCGCCCGGAGGAGGTTCGGGCAGGAAGCGGAAAACATTTGCATTGGCGATGAAGGTCGTACGGATCGACTCTGCCATTTTGGCAGCGGCGGGCGACATCATCGGCCCTGCAATCGTGCCTTCAAGTTGAGCATGGATTGTCTTCAGATCCGACTGCATCAGGAAGTAGGAAAGCGCGCCATTTGAGCGCACGCCCATCTTGATCATCTTGACGCACATCTCGACGAACAGGGTGCGCGCCGATTTCTGCCAGAAGTCATCCTCCGCGCTGTGACAGCTCGGAACCAGCGCGGTCGCGGCGCTCATGAATTCGGCGTAGTTGTCGCAATCGTTGAAGATCGACCATGGCACGCAGCGCCGGTCCATCGGATTGAGGATGATGTCCGTCTCGGCATCATAAAAGCTTTCGACGAAGGTGCCGGTCAGATCGAAAATGACGCAGCGATGCCCGCGTTCACGCGCCTGCGTGACGATCTTCTTGAGCTCGGTCGTCTTGCCAGCACCGGTCGTACCGATGAACATCGCATGGCTTTGCTCAAGTCGCCAAGGAACCGGCACACCTGCCAGACGGTAAGGCGCATGCAGACCCGCCCGGACACGGTCCTTCAAAGGCTCTGCGAGGATCTTATCGGGGTCCACTGCCGGCGTGCGCTTGCGGCACTCGCTGACATGCGCATTCCAGTTGTGAGTGGTGATGGCTTGGGCCAGTTCGCTGTGTGTCACAAGGACGGCGCCGCGCTCATGGCGCTCGGTCAGAATGTCGGTGCCGCGCCGTTTCGAAAAGTCGACGAACCAGACGGTCAAAGGTCCGCAGATAAAGGCTGCACCAAGACCTGCAGAAATGCTGACCTGCACAGCCTTGCCCCACGCCCTTTCCACTGCAGGATGATAGGGCACCATGGACATGGTGCCTTGCACCATCTGACCCGATGGAAGCGTCAGGTTCACAGGCTTGTTCGGATTGAGCTGCACCCATCCCCAAGCCTCGGCGTAGAGCTTCATCAGCACGAGCTGAACCTCAGGGTTCTTGAAGGTCAAACTGACGAGGATGCACAGCAGTAGAACGGCGGTTCCGACCCAGACGTAGAGGGGCATTCTGATGCCCGCCCAGGTCATCAGGATTTCATGGTGGAACAGTTGCGATCCGCGAGTAAAATTGCCTGCGTTCCGCTTCACTTTTCCGCGCGTGGAAGCGTGGGTGAGAGTGGCAGCTTTTTTGCTGAACCGGATGTCTTCAGCCATGATGCTCTCGTACGTTGGAGAGCGCCTGAGCGATCAGGTGTTCGGCATCAGCCGGATATTGCTCCTGAACGATGAGCGAAAGCGCGAGCTGGGTATGCTCGAGGATAGTGACAGCCCGCTCGGCATTGAGCGATAGGCCCGCCTTCAGAAGGGGAATGCCCACTTCAAGGGCAATGCGGATCGCTTCAGACCGCGAGACACCGCGACTTGTTGCAAGTTGATCGACGACGTCGATCATCCTTGGGCTGAGCGTTACACCGACGCTCTGGAACTGTTTTTTTTCCACTACCACACCTTTTCAGGCGTGGTTCGTCTATCGCAGGTTTGAGTATATAGCGCTGCATCGCGCTTGC
>CAXRCQ010000290.1:0-2871 GCA_964228845.1 Blastomonas sp. | reverse complement strand
CCCGGGGTCCGGGCCAGCAGCGCCCGTGGCGGCGACCCCCCCCCGGGGGGCGCCGAGGCCCTGTCCGACAGTTTCAGCAGAGCTGATGCCGCGCGGGCAAAGCATGTCGCGCTGCCACTCGCCAGCCTGTTCGAGCCGCAGGAAGCGCGGATGACGGCAAAGGGGGTGCAGGCAATTGCCGCTCTGGGCGGCAAGAACCGGCAGGCGCAGTTCGTGATTGCCGTCCCGGTGCTCGAGAACCGGGGCGTATCGCGGCTCGACCGCTGGGAGCTCGCCGCCGCACGCACCGCCGCGATCATGCGCGTTCTCGCCGATCAGGGTGTGGCCGATCAGGCGATGCTGCCCGATCTGGCGCGCACCGCCGATCCCTCGGGCAATGCTGCGGGCAATGTCCGGCTGACGATCTCGGACCGGGCCGCGGCGCGCTAGGGGTTTCTGGCACGGACCTTGCTGTGACCGGGGCACAGTCATTCAAAGGACCGCTCATGCCCGTTCGCAAAGCCCTAGCGGCGCTCACACTGGTTGTGCCCGTGCTGATGCAGGCCGCTCCCGCCCAGGCCCAGGCCACCGCTATCCAGGACCTCAACGAGATCGACGTGCTGGTCGCGGCGACCATGGGGGCCGGCATCGGCGAACCCGGCGGCGCGCGCGCGCCGGTCGATCGCCGGTTGAAGCTCAAGGCCTGCCCGGTCGCGCTTGAAGTCACCGGGCCCGATCTGGGCGCAGCTGCGGTGCGCTGCCCCGCACTCGGATGGCGGATCCGCGTTCCGCTCGACCTGGCCGCCGAGCGCGCGCAGCCCGCTGCGGTGCGCAGCCCGCAGGGCCGTGCGCCAGCAGGGCAGGGTATCGAGGCGGTGAAGCGCGGCGAGCCGATCCTGCTCACCGTCGACCGGCCGATGTTCTCGCTCTCTCGGGTGATGATCGCCGACAAGGACGGACGCGTCGGCGAGGTGATCCCGGTGCGCGACGATCCCAGGGGCAAGCCCATCTTCGTGCGTATCGTCGAACCGGGCCGCGCCACGATCCTGGGTAACTGAGCCATTTACCAACACGCGCAAGATCGCGTTAACCTTTTGTCAAAAAATCGCCTTAAGCAACCGCTGCCAAGGCCGTTAAAGGACGTAAGTCATGCTAGAACGAGGTCTTAATACCATGTCCCGCATCAATGCCTATGGCAGCCCGATCGTCGGTGCGACCCGCAAGGGCGGCAGCACGGAGAAGACCGTCGGTGCAACCGCGGCCACGGCTGCGACCGACAACAATCTGCGTGAAGCAGTGTCGGTGAGCAGCTTCCTGCAGACCGCTTCGGCCTCCGCGCCGATCGACGAAGGCCGTGTCGCGGCGATCCGCGATGCGCTGGCCAACGGCAGCTATGTCATCGACGCGGAAAAGCTTGCCGCCAAGATGATCGAACTCGACCTTGGCGTATCGCTCAACTGATGCAGGGCGAACTGCTTGAGCGCTTTGCGGACACGCAAACCGCGCTGATCGCCGCGCTGGACGCCGGAGACACCGAAGCCATGATCGCGCATACCCGCGATCTGGGCGGGATCACCGATGCCCTGCGCACCCAGGGTGTGCTGCGCGCCGATGCCAGCACCCGCAGCCAGCTCGAAACGCTGATGAAGTACAATGCCGCCGCCGCGCAGCGCCTGCGCTTCCTGCGCGACCATGTCGAACGGCGCGTCGCCGCGATCCAGGGCGACCAGAAGATCGCGACCTATGGAGGCCGCCCGGCCCGCCGCTGAATTTTTCGTAACAGACCTCATCGCTGGCCCTTCGCCCCTGGTGGGCGAGGGGCTTTTTGTTTGGGGTGCCTGGATTTTGGCAGCCAGCAGATCCTCCCCCTCTATGGGGGAGGCAGCGAGACTTGGCCGCGTACGGCCTAGTCGCAGCGTTGGGGTGAGGGTCGCGTCCGGGCGCAGGGTTTGCGTCGATCGATCCCGAAGGCTTCATCCGGCAAGCTCACCCCCACCCGACCCTCCCCCCTCAAGGGGGAGGGCTTTCAGGTCGAGCGAGTTTTGCGCGCACGCCTCTCCCCTCCCCTCCCCTTGGGGAGGGACATGTCCGGTTTGCCGGACCGGGGGTGGGGCCGACAGCAGCCGGTTTGCCGGACCGGGGGTGGGGCGGGAGCACGACGGTCGGCGCAGGCCAACCCCGCCCTGCGGGCACCCCTCCCGCGCGCGGGGGGGGAGGGGATCATGCCAGCGGCAAGCGAAAGCGGCAATATCCCCAAATTGGCACAGACCTTGCTGTGAATGCTTCCAGTAAATCTGGAGAGCCGTTTTGTCCTCGTATCTTGGCAGGGTCAGCAATGCAGGAGATCGCGTCACCCGCGCGATTACCGCGTCTGCGCAGCGCACGGGCGTGGATTTCGACTATCTCATGGGCCAGGCGCGTATCGAAAGCGGGCTCAACCCCAATGCCAAGGCGGGTACTTCCTCGGCGACCGGGCTGTACCAGTTCATCGACCAGAGCTGGCTCGGTGTGGTCGAGAAGCACGGGTCCAAGCACGGGCTGCAATGGGCCGCCAACGCCATCCAGCGCGACGGCCGCGGCCGCTATCGTGTCGACGATCCGCAGACCCGTCAGTCGATCCTCGCGCTGCGTAAAAACCCCGAAATTGCCGCGCTGATGGCGGGCGAATTCGCGTCCGACAACCGGCAATATCTTGAATCCTCGCTCGGCCGCAGCGCCGCGCCGGTGGACCTCTATCTCGCGCATTTCCTCGGCCCCGAAGGCGCGCGCCAGTTCCTCTCCGCGCACGATGCCAACCCCGATGCTGCCGCCGCGCCGATGTTCGCGCGCGCCGCCGGGGCCAACCGCTCGATCTTCTACGATCGCTCCGGCGCACCGCGCAGCTTTGCCGAA
>CAXRCQ010000289.1:0-2218 GCA_964228845.1 Blastomonas sp. | reverse complement strand
CGACAGCGAGGAAGATTTCCAGACGCTCATCCGGCATCTGGCCGAGTTGCGCGGGCGGCGCAGTTTCTTCAGTGTCGGCCAGTAAACCCGGAGGGTGCGATAGGCTGCCGAAAAGCGCCACACGACCTCCAGATCGCTGTCATCAATCCGTCATCTCATCAGCGCAGGATAAAGGGTTAGCATTGACCGCCCGAGCTTGACCAAGCTCCGATCGCCATGCCATCAAAAATCCTAGTCGTTGAAGACGAACCTGCCATCCGGGAATTGCTGCGAGTCAATCTCCAGCATGCGGGATTCTCGGTGGTGGCCTGCGAAAGCGCTGAAGCCGCCGCGGCAGCGCTCGATCTGCACACCCCCGAGCTGATGATTCTCGACTGGATGCTGCCAGGCCAGTCCGGACTGGAATTTGCCCGTAGCCTGAGGACGCACTCCAGACACCGTGACATCCCGGTGATTCTGCTCACCGCGCGCGCACAGGAAGGCGACAAGCTGCAGGCTTTCGATGTCGGCGCTGATGACTATGTGACCAAGCCCTTCTCGCCTCGCGAGCTCATTGCGCGGGTGCGCGCGTTGCTGCGCCGGGCCGCGCCCGAGCCCACCGAGGCGCCGCTCGAATTTGCGGGACTGCGGCTGGAACCCGAGACCTTGCGGGTCTTCTCGGGGGGGCAGAGCATCGACCTCAGCCCGACCGAGTTCCGACTGTTGCATTTCCTGATGCGTCATCCCGACCGCGTACTCTCACGCACACTGCTCCTTGATAAAGTGTGGGGCGACAACGTGTATATTGAAGAGCGGACGGTCGATGTCCATATCCGCAGGCTGAGGCTGGCGCTTGCGCCGGGCGGTCACGACCGATTGGTTGAAACCGTGCGGGGTGGAGGCTACCGCTTCCTGCCGCAGTGAATCTGGATGGCATTTTGATCTGGCTGCGCTCTCTGGCATTCATTCTGGTGGTCGTTGGTGCTGCGGCCTGGCTGCATATTTATCTTTCTCCAGGCATCGCATTCGGCCTGATGGCGCTCGCGCTCGCCGGTGGTGCGCTCTACCAGGCGAGCTTTCTGTCTCGCCTGACAGCGTGGGCGGGCTTGCCGCGAAATCGCCCGCTGCCGATCGGCTGGGGCATCTGGACGCCGCTCATTGAGCGCCTGAATCGTTTCATGCGCCAGCAACAGTCGACGCTGGGCGAACTGAGCTCCGAGCTGGAGCGCATCCACGCCGCTGTCGACCGGCTACCTGATGGCCTCGTGGTGCTGGACCGCTATGACCATGTCAGCTGGTCCAACCAGGCTGCGCAAAGCCTGCATGGCATCTTTGGCTCGCGACAACCCATCCATCATTTCATCCGGCAACCGGAATTTTCCGAATTGCTGCAACATCGCTCGGGCGATCGCTATGCACTGCGCATGCAGATCGCGGCTCAGCCTGGCCGAATTTTCGAACTCCAGCTGCATGCGGCCGACGCCGAACACCGATTGCTCATCACCCGCGACATCACCGATCAGGCGCGCCTGGACGCCATACGCAGCGACTTCGTCGCCAACGTATCCCACGAGATCCGCACACCGGCCACAGTGATTGCCGGGTTTGCCGAGACACTGCTGTCGATCGATGTCGACGAGGTCGCACGCCGCGAGTATCTGGGGGCCATCCTGCGACAGAGCGAGACCATGGGGAGGCTGGTCGGCGACCTGCTGATGCTCGCCTCGCTCGAACGCTCGGCAGACCGCCTGGATGAGGCGGCGATCGAACTGCGCGCGCTCCTTGAGTCGCTGGTGGCCGAATCGAAAGCCCTTTCAGCGAGCAGGCACAGCGTCCTGCTCGAATTCGACGGGCCGCCGCGACTTCTGGGCGTACCGGCCGAGATCGAAAGCGCGGTGCGCAATCTGCTCACCAATGCGGTCCGCTACACACCCGACGGCGGCAAGGTGACCCTGGTGTGGCGCGTGCGCGATGACGAGGGTTGGCTGTCAGTGCGCGACACCGGCATTGGCATTGCGCCTGAGCATCTGCCTCGCATCACCGAGCGTTTCTATCGAGTCGACCGCAGCCGTTCGCGCGATACCGGGGGCACGGGTCTGGGCCTTGCCATCGTCAAACGCATTGCCAACCGTCATCATGCCTCGTTACGAATCGACAGCGAGCCTGGCCAGGGCAGCACCTTCACACTGCGCTTTCCGGCGCGACGTCTGCTATCCGAGACCTCGTCGGAGGCGGCCGA
>CAXRCQ010000288.1:0-2456 GCA_964228845.1 Blastomonas sp. | reverse complement strand
GCAGCGCGCGCGGCTGGCCGGTCTGGAGGCACGATACAAGGTCGACTATGACCGGGGCAGCTTCCTCATGTCCGCCTTCGATCTGCTGGCGCGGCGGCTGGATTTCGATGATGACACGATTGACGACGCCACCGACGTCGTGGAGAAAGCGGCCCGGCGGGCCGACATCCCCATCGTTCGGCCCGAGCGGTTCCGCGGCGAAGACCTGCTCGACAATCTGGCCGCAGCCCCGCCTGCCAGCCACATCCCCTGTCTCGAAGCCGCAATGCGCGCGACCGAGGCGGGACCGCCCGTCATCGCGAGTCGCGGCAATGACTGGCGCCGATTTGACATTCCCTCGGTCATGACCAACCCGCTGGAGATCGCGCTCAACACCTGCTGGCCTTGGGCGGACGAGGACCTGGGCGGAGAGATTCGGGACCAGTGGACCAGAATGATCGCGGAAGCCTCCGGATTGGAAGGCGTCACGCTGGCGGTCGTACCGCTCAATGTTCTGGCTGAGCGGCAAGGCGTGCTCGACCAGCTCGAGGCGCGCGGCCTTGCGATCGCCGGGCCGCGATGGCGCTAGGGCCTCGCCCGCCCGCCCGCGAGCTTCCGCCCTGCGGCATCAAGGCATAGGCAGGTCTGCGGCAACTCGGCCGCCGCCAGAGAAGTGTGCTCGGGTAGCCAGAGCCCCACCGAGCATGGTTGCGGGATCATATTTGCATAGCGCCATGGCAACACCATGCCGAAACACGCGGCTGGCAAAGGCCCTTGTCCGGACAGCGGTTTCGCGCTTGCCTGCCTTCTCGATTTTCTTGAGCACCACCAGAAGCTCAGCGGGCTCGATCGCATCGATGGCCCGGCGGCCGATGGCTGGCGTCAGATGCGAGAGATACCAACGAGCTTTTTCGATGGCGGCCTCTGCTTTCTTGCTGGCGACGAACCGGACAGCAATCAGGTCTTCGGCCACCGACTGGAAACTGTTCCCAGCCGACAATCGGCCCCTGATCTTCTCCATTTTGCGGGAATGAAGCGGATCATCGCCCTCCCTGATCTTTTTGCGGGCATCGTCCCGGCGCTCGCGAGCGTCAGCCAGCGACATCTCTGGCCAGGTTCCAGGGGACAATCTCTTTTAAGATCCGTGGATCCTGTACTTCAAGAACCAGCGCTTCGAATCGTTCGGCCGAATCTCACAATGGACGCCTTAATCGTCGGATCTGCGGTAAAGGATATCAATCGGCTGAAACCTTCTGATTCCTGCGGCTCTGAGGGGTTTTTTTGAAGGTGCACTGGTGCCGCTTACGTGACTCGAACACGTGACCCCATCATTACGAATGATGTGCTCTACCAACTGAGCTAAAGCGGCGCGCGGGGCCCTGTGGCCTGTGCGAGGGGTGCCGTTATCAGCAGCGCGCGCCGGATGCAAGATGCCTTGCGTGTCTGCCCCGCAGATGCCGGCGCATGGGTTGCGCACCGGATCGTGCACCGGCCGCTCGTGTCGGCGCAACTCGTGGCTAACGCATTCAGCACGCTCAATTAACCCTAGCTTTACCTCCATGCGAGACATTGCGACCGAAACACTTTGACGGGACCAATCGATGGATACTCTGCGCGGATATCGCGATGGCGGACACAGCCATGACGACGCAGACGATGCGCAGCTCGCATCGGTGCAGCCGGATAGCGATGACGAGGCCCTGATGGATCCTCCCCAGGCGTTCGGCAGCGACGAGCGGCGCATGCATGTGCGCGCCTATAACTATTGGGCCAAACTGCTTGGAAACCGCGTTTTTCCTTCGATCGAGGACCTTGATCCGGACAATATCGAGGATTTCGGACCGCACAGCGTACTGCTCGATTTCACCTCCGGGATAGAGAATCCGGCAATCCCCTTTATCGGCAAGGCGCTGCGCGAGGAAAGCAATCTGCCCGAGGCGATCGCCTATCTGGACGAGGTGCCCGGCCGTTCGCTGCTGTCGCGAATCACCGATCACTACATGCAGATCCTGGCCAACCAGGCACCCATCGGATTCGAGGCCGAATATGTGAACGATCGCGGATCGACGATCATGTATCGCGGCATCCTGCTGCCCTTCTCCACCGACGATGACAGCATCGATTTTGTCTATGGCGTGATCAACTGGAAGGAACTGGCCGACCGCAAGCTCACCGAGGAACTGATCCTGCAGATCGACGAGGCGGTGAAACAGGCTCCGCGCAAGCCCGCGCTGCCGGTATGGGAGGATGATCCCGCGCAGAATCTTGCACCCGGCGAACTCGGTGAGGATTCGCTCGACGAGCCGCTGTCGCTCGATGGCTATGCAATGTTCGATGACCTTTCCGACGGCCTGATCGAGGTCGGTTTTGGCGGCATCGACGAGGAGCCGGCAGCCAATGCCTTTCCGGTGGTCGAGATGCCCGGTGGCGATGCGGCGCTCGCCGACCTGCTCGATTTCGCGCGCGCGCATGTCGAG
>CAXRCQ010000287.1:0-6389 GCA_964228845.1 Blastomonas sp. | reverse complement strand
CGATCCGTTGCCGACGCCCACGTACAGCAGGCCGAGTTCGGGATCATAGGCCATCGCGTCCCAGACGGTGCCGCCACCGCCGATATTCCAGTATTCGCCCTTCCAGCTCGTCTCGGCAGCTTTCAGATATTCCGCCTCGTTCGCCCCGGGCCGGTCGGGCACGGTGTAGAATTTCCACAGCTGCTTCCCGGTCGCGGCGTCATAGGCGGCGACGAAGCCGCGCACGCCGAATTCCGCCCCGCCATTGCCGATGATGACCATGCCGTCGATGACGCGCGGCGCGCCGGTGATGGTGTACGACTTGTCCTGATCGACCGTCACCTTGCTCCAGATCTCGCGCCCCGTCCCGCGATCGAGCGCGATCAGGCGGCCGTCGAGCGTGCCGAGGAACAGCATGTTGCCCCAGGCGGCGAGCCCGCGATTGACCACGTCGCAGCACGCCTTCACCCCGGTTTCGCCGGGCACCTTGGGGTCATAGTCCCAGAGCGGCTTGCCGGTGCTGGCATCGAATGCCTTGACCTTGGACCAGGCGGTGGTGACGTAGATCTTGCCGTCGATCACCAGCGGCGTTGCCTCCTGGCCGCGCGCGGTGTCGAGATCGGCATACCAGGCAAGGCCCAGTTCGCCGACATTGCCGGTGTTGATCTGGTCGAGCGGGCTGAAGCGCTGCTCGTCATAGGTGCGACCATAGCTCAGCCACTCCTCGCCGCTGGCCTTGATGATCCGCGCGCCATCGATGCCCGTGGTGCCGGTCGCGTTGGTGTCCGCGCCTCCGCCCGAACAGGATGCCACCAGCAGCGCCAGCGCCGCCCCCAAAGCCGCTTTCAGCCTCATCGCCTTTGTCCCTCTCTCCATGCGCCCAGCCGGTTTTGTCTTGACCTTTGGCGGCCAATGGCTGTCTTTCTCGCTACCGGATATTGACGGGGGCCAGACGGCTTGTCCATGGTGATTTAACCACTCGGTTAAGAGCTGGCCGATCAACAACAGGAGAGTTCCATGTTTTCACACGTCATGCTGGGCGCGGATGATATCGACGCGTCCAAGGCGTTCTACGATGCGACCATGGCTGCGCTGGGCGGCAAGCCCGGAATGGTCGATCCCAAGGGCCGCGTCATCTACATGAACAATGGCGGGCTGTTCCTGCTGACCAAGCCGATCGACGGCCAGCCGGCAAGCTGCGGCAATGGCAGCACCATCGGCTTTGCCGCGAGCTCGACCGAGGCCTGCGATGCCTGGCATGCGGCGGGTCTCGCCCATGGCGGTACCGCCATCGAGGATCCGCCGGGCGTGCGCGAAGGGGCAGGCATGAAGCTGTACCTCGCCTATCTGCGCGACCCTGCCGGCAACAAGATCTGCGCGATGCACCGGCTCTGATCGGATCGTGGCCGCTCTAACGGATTCTGTGCCTTGCAATTGGCGCAGAATCCCGCTAGGCGCGCACGCTTCCGAATAAGCGGGCTGGCTGGTTATGGGCTGCCATGTTCGCTTGATGCGGATTTCCAAAAAGGAGACCAAAATGCCCAAGCTGAAGACCAAGAGCGGCGTCAAGAAGCGCTTCAAGCTCACCGCCACCGGCAAGGTGAAGCACGGCGTCGCTGGCAAGCGCCACCGGCTGATCAGCCACAATGCCAAGTATATCCGCCAGAATCGTGGCACGACCGTCATTTCGGACGCCGATGCCAAGACCATCAAGAAATGGGCTCCCTACGGCCTGGGTTGATCCCGCCGGACCCTTTCTCTCGATCTTCACAAGGATATAACTCATGGCACGCATCAAACGGGGTGTTACCACCCGCGCCAAGCACAAGCGCATTCTCGTCCAGGCGAAGGGCTATTATGGCCGTCGCAAGAACACCATCCGCATCGCCCGTCAGGCCGTCGAAAAGGCAGGTCAGTATGCCTATCGCGACCGCAAGGCCAAGAAGCGCAACTTCCGCGCTCTGTGGATCCAGCGCATCAACGCCGCAACCCGCATGGAAGGCCTGACCTATGGCCGCTTCATGCACGGCCTGAAGCTCGCCGGGATCGAGCTCGACCGCAAGGTCCTTGCCGATCTCGCCATGAACGAAGGCGAAGTGTTCAAGGGTCTGGTCAAGCAGGCACAGGCAGCTCTGCCCGCCGCCTGATCCGGCTTTCGTCCGAACATTTGCGAGAAGCGCCGAAATCCCCGTGATTTCGGCGCTTTTTGCTTGCGTGGTGCATGGCTTGCCCCGCAAGGCCGGGCGATGACCGATGGCAAAGCCATAATCCCTGCACAACCGCGCCGGCGCCGGATGATGGTGCTTCGCCTGCTGCTGTTGGCGCTGCTACTGTGCACTCTGCTGGCCATCAGCGCCGAGCCGCTGGTCCCCACCCCCAGGCCGCCCGATGCGCGCAGCATCGAGCTGGCGCGTGGCGTGGTCAGGCAGGTGGCGGGTGACGACAATGTCGCGGGCAAGCGGCGTGTCATCCTGTTGCGCCAGCCCGAACTCGATGGCTTGTCCGCGCTGGTCAGCCAGGTGGTCGCGCCGACGCGGGTCGAAGCGCGGCTGGAACCGGCCTCGAGACCGGCCCGAACAGCGCCCGCGCTGGTGGCGCGCCTCAGCCACAGGTTGCCGCTGGGCGCCTGGCTCAATATCGAGGCGCGCGTGCGCAGCGAGGGCGAGGGGCGCGGGCTGCCGGTTGTTCATGCCAGGATCGGGCACCTGCCGGTTCCGGCCTGGCTGACGCGGATCGTGCTGACGCACGGATGGTCGCTGGTGCAGGCCGACAGCCCGCAGGCCAGATCGCTCGAGGAGACGCTGCCGCTGGTTCATATCGGACGGCGCGAGGCCCGCGCGGTGCTGATCCATCCTGGACGCAGCGCAGCGCTGGCCAGCCTGTCGCGGCTGGGCGGCACGTCAATCGATCCCCGCTGGGTCGCGCGCGCCTATTGCACGCTGACGCCGCATGCCGATGCCGATCTTGCGGCGATCATCCGCCGCGCGTGGCGCGCGCCGCGGCCAAGGGACCTGTCGATGATCGAGCAGAACCGGGGGCTGATGCTCGCCGTGGCGATGCGCACCGTTCCCGAATATCGCGACCGGCTGGCGGGGGCGGCGCTGCCGCTGGTGACCGCGTGCACCAATCCCGATCAGCCAGTGGTTCTGGCGGGGCGCAATGATCTGGCCAAGCACTGGGCGATGTCGGCGGCGCTGGAGGCGAGCCTGGGCGGATCGGTCGCGCAGTCGCTCGGCGCGTTCAAGGAGCTGTCGGACAGTCTTGAGGGGGGCAGCGGCTTTTCCTTTGTCGATCTCGCCGCCGACCGGTCGGGCGAGCGCTTTGCCCGGGCTGCAACCAACCCTCAGCTGGCGCGGTTCATTCAAACGCGGCTGGCAGCGGTGACCCAGGATCAGTTGCTTGCGCGCGAGGCGCTGGCGAGACCCGAGGGGCTCGATGCCGCGCTGTTCGAGCAGACCTACAGCAATATCGATTCGCCCGAATATGCCCGCGCGCTGGCCAAGATCGACCGGCTGCTCGACAATGTCGGGGTGCCCAAGCCTTAGCTTTTCGGCCCCTTGCCCTGTTTCAGCGCCTGCAACGCCGCGAACGGCCCGCTCGCCTCGGGGGTGGACAGGCCATATTCCGCGCGCGCGGCATCGGCATTGGGCCCTTCGGCATAGGGGTCGATCTCCAGCGCCAGCGTCTGCGCAATCGCCTCGCCCAGGTCGATGCTGCTTCCCGAATAGGCGATCGTGTCGAGATCCTCGCTGGTCAGCTCGACTTCCTCACCCGCATCGGCGAGCGCTGCTTCATATTCGGCCTCGGGCACGAAACGCAGCCGATATTCGGAGGCGATCGTCACGGGGAAATCCTCGCCAGAAATCGCGCAGGCCTGCACCAGCGCCGCCTCTATCCGACCCGCAACCTCCACACCCGATGCCTGTTCCGCAATGCTGGCGGTCGCGGTGAGCGAGCCGATCGACACGATATCGAACCGGCGGGCGAGCGCGGCGCGCTCCGCCTCATCGGCGGTCAGCTCGACCGTGTGCCGGGGAATGGCGCGAAGATCGATCGGGCGCGAGAATTCGGTCGCCTCCTGCATCAGAAGCCTCCCTGCATGATCGTCGCGGCCGGAATGGCCTTGAGCCGCGCATAAAGCTGCGCCAGATGGTCGGCACTCGCCGTTGCGGCCGCATCCTCGACCGGGGCATCGCGATAGAGGTTGCGGCGCAGTGCCTGAACCAGCTGCTCGCCATTGCCGCCTGCCAGCGCCTCGCGATAGTCACCCAGCCTACCGCCCAGCGCGCTCATCATCTTGCCGATATGCTTGCCGACGACCAGATCGCCGACGCCATTCTGGCGCAGCTGGCCGTCCATGTCGTCGACGAACAGCTCGGCGAGAAACACCGAGAACTGGCGTACCTGCGGATCGGAATCGTCATGTTCGAGCCGCAGCAGGACGGCGGCCAGCACCATCGTCACCGCCTCAAAACGGCCATCGACGCTGTCCTCGACCTGACCATCGAGATACCAATAGGGATCGCGGCCCAGCGTGACGATGCGGTCATAGGCCGCGCGCGCCACCTCGCGCGGGTCCTTGCGGCTGAACAGGCGGGACAGGACGGACATGGATTTCGCTTCTTCCGGAACGGGCTGGGCGGCGTTAAGCCACAATTCATTGGCCACTTGTGATGCAGCGGCTTAGTGCATATTGAGGCGGCAACGGCAAGTTGCAAGACATGCGGCAGGGCTTGGGCCTGGCTGCATCGCGCCGCAGATACAGCGGATAGACCGCCAAGGAATGATGATGACCAGCAAAGCCTCGACTTCTCGCGCGACCCGCTCTCCGCGTTCCCGCGCCGCAGTGCTGGTCGCGATGGTTGCATTGCCGCTGCTCGCCGGATGCGGTCAGCTGCGCGGGCATCAGGGTTTCATCTACGACCAGACGCTGGCGAGCCAGATCCTGCCCGGTGTCGACAACCGCCAGTCGGTCGAGCGCACCTTGGGTCGTCCGACCTTCACCGGCCAGTTCACCGACAGCGAATGGTATTATTTCGCGCGCGACACGCGCCAGCTCGCCTTTGCCAATCCGCGCCCGACCGCGCAGCAGGTGATGCGGGTCAAGTTCGATGCTGCAGGCAATGTCGCCGCCGTCGATTTCACCGGGCTCGATCAGGTCGCGAAGATCGATCCCGAGGGCGACAAGACCCCGACCCTGGGTCGCAACCGCACCTTCTTCCAGGATCTATTTGGCAATATCGGCGCGGTGGGCGCACCGGGTGCAGGCGCAGGCGCACCGCAATAAGCGTCTCGCGGTCGGTCAGTCGCTCTCTGCGATACGGCTGACCAGCAGCTTGTCGACCTTGCGATTGTCCATGTCGACAATCTCGAACCGCCATCCCTGATCGTTGAACACCTCGCCCTCCTTGGGCAGGTGACGCAGGCAGTGCAGCACATGGCCCGCTGCGGTCGCATAATCGCGATCTTCGGACAGGATGATGCCGAGCCGTTCGGCCATGCTGTCGGCGGGCAGCGCGCCCGAGATCAGCAGGCTGCCATCGGCGCGTTCGACCACCATCGGCGAATCGCCTTCTCCCTGGTCCGAAGCGAAGTCGCCGACCAGCGCCTGCAACAGGTCGGCAGGCGTCACCAGGCCTTCGAAATGGCCATATTCGTCGTGCACCAGCGCCATCGGCACCTCGCCCTTTTGCAGCACCTTGAGCGCATCCATCGCATCGACCCGGTCGGGAACGATCGGTGCGGCACGCGCGAGCGCGGTGAGATCGAGCGGCGCGCCTTCGATGATCGCGGTGAGCAGATCGCGCACGGTGACGATGCCGATGATCGCATCGACCGAGCCATCGGCGACCGGCAGGCGGCTATGCGGTGATTCGGCCATGATCCGGCGCAGATCGTCGATCCCCGCCTCGGCGGGCAGCCAGTCGACCTCGGTACGCGGTGTCATCACCTCGCGCACCGGGCGATCGGCGAGGCGGACGACGCCCGAGATGATCGCGCGTTCCGATTCCTCGATAACGCCGGACTTGGTCGCCTCGGCAAAGATCATCTGCAGCTCTTCGGCGGTGACGATATTCTCCGATTCGCGGTTGAGCCCGAGCAGCTTGAAGATCAGCGCGCTCGATCGGTCGAGCACCCATACCAGCGGCGCGGCACCGCGCGCCATCAGGTCCATGGGGATCGCCATGATGACGGCGAGTTCCTCGGCCTTGCGCAGCGCGAACTGCTTGGGCACCAGCTCGCCGATCACCAGCGACAGATAAGTGGTCACCCCGATGACGAGCGCGAAGCCGACGCTGTCGCATGGTGGGTTCGGCCCGAAAACCGCGACACCGCATCGAAGCTGCGGAGTGTGAGCGGCCTAGAGGAGCGGCTTGAGCTCAATACCGTCTGCGTCGCCGACTATTGCG
>CAXRCQ010000286.1:0-18457 GCA_964228845.1 Blastomonas sp. | reverse complement strand
CCCCATTGGTCCATGACCATCGGGGCAGGGGTGTGCACCTTGGCTTCCCAGGTGGCGTCGTCGACTTCCTCGAGATCGGCGGTGTACTCGACCGCGAAGCCTGCGGGCGTGGTGAAATAGCTGAAGGTGTTGTTGCCCGCGGTGTGGCGGCCGGGGCCCCAGCGGATGTCGGTGCCATGCTGCTTCAGCCGGTGGATGCCGCGCATCATGTCGTCGACGCCCAGCATGTCATAGGCGACATGGTTGAGGCAGGCAGGCCCAGGCAGCAGCGCGATGCGGTGGTGCCACTGGTTGCAGCGCAGGAAGCACATGAAATCGCCCAGCCAGTCGCTGACCTTGAAGCCCAGCACGTCGGTGAAGAAGCGGACCATTTCCTTGTGGTCGGGCGAGTGCAACACGATATGGCTGATCTTCTGCGGAATGCCTTCCCAGCGGGTCAGTTCGCGCGAGGAACCGCGCGCGACGTCGCTCGAGACCTCGAACGGCAGGCCGTCCTTGCTGAAAAAGCGGAAGCCATAGCCGCCGCCCAGCGTGTCGAGATCCTTCGGCGCGAACACGATCTGGCAGCCATAATCGGCGACTTTGGCGTGCAGTGCATCGACATCGGCGCGGCTGTTTGCGGCGAGGGTGATGATGTCGATCCGCTGCGTGTCCGATTGCCGCAGGCGCACGACATAAAGCTCGTCATTGCCTTCGGCGGCAAAGTGCAGCATCCTGTCCTTCTCGCCTGCTTCCTTCAGACCCCAGACGTCGCGATAAAAGGCGGCTTCGGCGGCCAGATCGGTCACGGCATAGCCGACATGGCGAATTTCGCTGACACGTGCCATAATGGTAACTCCTTGATTGTATTGGGAAGGGGCGAGCGTCAGATCGGCTCTGCCACCTTCATGAACATTTCCTGCGTGGCCTTGGCGTTATCGACCAGTGGCCCCTTGCCGATCTGGCCGAAGCAGATCGCGCGCGAGGATTCGACGATATAGCGGCAGCGCTCGAAGCGGCGGTCGCGATAGGCGGTCAGCGCGGCGTCGAGCGTGTCGGCCTTGACCAGTTCGTCGGCCAGCACCAGCGCATCCTCTATCGCCATGCCGGCACCCTGGCCGAGATGCGGCGTGGTCGCATGTACGGCATCGCCCAGCAGCACGACCCGGCCCTTGTGCCATGGCCCTTCCAGGAACATCCATTCGAGCGGCTTGTAGACCACCTCGTCATCCTCGGTAATCTGTCCGACCAGCGCCTGGATCGCAGGCGACGGGACGCCGGATATCTTGGCGCGCATCGTGCTCGCCAGATCCTCCTTGGCATACCAGGGATTGCCGGGCTCGGGCGTGGTGATGTACATGTACATCAGCTCGTCCGAGAGCGGGACGAGGCCGATCCCGGTCGGTCCCTCATAGGCTTGCAGCCCGATGACATCGGGCGTGCGCCTGAAATTATAGCGCCAGACCGACTGGCCGGTAAATTCGGGCTTGGGCGCATCGGGGAAGATCATCCCGCGCGTTTGCGAATAGAGCCCGTCTGCCCCGATCACCAGATCGAAAATCCCGCTCGACCCATCGCTGAAGGTCACTGCGACGCCCTCGCCATCATCGACGAGCGTGCTGATGGTGATGCCCAGTCGGATATCCGCTCCGGCCTCCTTGGCGCGGTCGCCCAGCACCTTGTGCAGCGCTCGCCTGCCAATGCCGACATTGCCCGGATAGCCCTCGACCAGCCTTGGAGTGGCAATGTCCGCGACGCACAGGCCGGTGGGGATATAGACCTGCACCCGGTCGAAGCCGAAGCCCGCGTTGATATAATCGTCGATCAGACCCAGTTCGGTCATCGCGCGGATGACATTGCCCTGCTGGATGATGCCGACACCATAGACCGACCAGTCGGGATCGCGCTCGATCACCTCGACGTCATAACCCCTGCGGCACAGGGCGATGGCGGACGTCAATCCACCGATGCCGCCGCCGACGATCAAGATTCGCATGTCCTTCATGCCGATATGCCTCTCCCCGCCCGGAATGCCTGTCCGGGCTTGTTCATCCCGGGCTAGATAAGGGGAGAGCGGTAAATCTGTAAATCTTATTGTATTTATGCCTTTGTATCAGATTCATGGATGAAAGGCGTCAATCCAGCGCGCTGTCGCGGCGCAGTTCTTCGCGCAGCCAGGCCAGGCCCTCGTCGGCGCTGCGGGCATGGTTGAATTGCATCATCTCGCGCATGGCCGGGAAGTCGAACGGAATGGGAGCGATGGCGAGCGGGAACATCCGCGCCATGGCGCGCGCCAGCCGTTCGTGCATCAGCGCCAGTCGGTTGGTCTCGATGATGAGCCATGGGATCACGGTGAAAGACGAGGCCGTCATCTCCATCCGGCGGAAGTGACCAAGCTTCTCCATGATGCTGTCGGCAAAGGCGCTCGTGCGCTGATTGCCCATCTGGATGCCGACATGGCCTGAGTTCAGGACATGATCCAGTGTGACTTCGCCCGCGAAGACAGGATTGTTCTTCCATCCGACAATGACATGGCGCTCCTCGAACAGCAGCTCGGCGGGCTGGCCGGGATTTATGAACTCCTCGGGCGTGATCAGCAGGTCGAATGCTCCCTGCGCGATCAGATCGGCGCTGCCGTCCGAAGGCAGCACCGCCTCCAGCCGGATGCCCGGCGCAACATGCGCAAGGCGGCGCGACAGCGGCGCTATCACCGCTGCGGTGATGTAATCGGACGCGATCAGCCGGAACACGCGCTGCGAGGTAGCGGGGTCGAAGCTGGTTGATGTCGTGATCAGCGCGTCGATGCGTCGCAGGGTGTCCTGCACCATCGGAACAAGCGATTCGGCATAGGGCGTCGGGAACATGCGCTTGCCCTGCGATACCAGCAGATCGTCGCCGAAATAATCGCGCAACCGCCCCAGCGCGGCACTCATCGCGGGCTGGCTGAGGTTGAGTTGTTCGGCCGCGCGCGAGACGCTGCGCGTCTCCATCAGCACGCTGAAAGCGACGAGCAGATTGAGATCGAGACCCTTGAAGCGCACGGCATTAACCTATCAGTCTGATTGCTGGATTATCATTAAAACAAAAGATTTCACCAATGGCTAGCATTTCTCGTAAACGTCTCGCCGATACAGCGGGTGCCCGTGCAGGCATCGCGCGCTTTTGGGGAGATTCAAGATGAAGGCATTTCTGCTGGCCACCACCGTGCTTGCTGCGCTTAGCGTTCCTGCCACCGCCCTTGCACAGGACGCCGTCGCCTCCGAGCAATCCGAAGCCCCCGAAGACCAGGGGCTGGGCGAGATTGTCGTGACCTCGCAGCGCCGCGAAGAAAGCCTGCAGCGCGCAGCCGTCGCGGTGACCGCCGTGGGCGGCGAGGATCTGGTCAATGCCGGTATCACCGAAACCGCCAATCTGGGCCGTCTGGTCCCCTCGCTGGTCGTCCAGCCGACCGGCGGCACCACCAGCTTCTTTCTGCGCGGGGTCGGCACCAATTCGCAGAATTCGTTCGCTGAAAACGCGGTGGCGTTCAATTTCAACGGCATCTATGTCGGCCGCCCGACCGCGCCCGCCGGCGTGTTCTACGATCTCGAGCGCGTCGAAGTGGTCAAGGGGCCGCAGGGCACGCTCTATGGCCGCAATGCCACCGGCGGCGCGATCAACGTGATCCCCAAAAGGCCGGTGCTGGGCACGTTCGGCGGCGAGGGCTTCTTCGAATATGGCAACTACGACAGCAAGAAGTCGGTCGTCGCGCTGAACATTCCGATCGGCGACACGGTCGCGCTGCGCCTTGCGGGCCAGGTGGTCGATCGCGACGGCTATATCTCGGACGGCTATGACGACGACAAGGGCGAAGCCTTTCGCGCCTCGCTGTTGATCGAACCATCGGACCGCTGGTTGATACTGCTGGTCGCGGACTATTACAATCAGGGCGGCAAGGGCGCGGGTGCGGTGTTGCTGCCCGAGGCCCGCTATACAGTCCCTGCGCTGGAAGACCGCGTGAGCATCTCCGATCCGCGGGCAAGGGCCGCCATCCGCCAGCTCGCTTCGGGTATCTTCGCGCCGCCCTTCTGCGGAGGCTTTGGCAATTTCGTCAATAGCGGCTGCGTCGCGCTACACGGCACCGACGGGTTTCTCGACAACGAATTCATCGGCGTCAGTGCCACGATCACCGGCGATATGGGCTTCGGCACGCTGACCTTCATCCCGGCCTATCGTCGTTCAGACGTCAATGTGCTGACCTATCTGCCCGGATTTGCCGGAACGATCCGCGACGTCGCCGAGCAGAGCTCGCTCGAAGTGCGGCTCGCGTCGAACGAGGACCAGCGGCTGCGCTATGTCGTCGGTCTGTTCTATTTCGGCGAGAACCAGGAAACGGAGAATTTCTTCCGCCAGGGCAATATCTCGACCACGCGCTTCACCCCGCGGCTGAGCACCGAGAGCGTTGCGGCCTTCGGCCAGTTGACCTTCGACATCACCGATACGCTGCGCCTCGTCGCCGGTGGCCGCTACACCAGGGAAGACAAGAAGCAGCTGACCTCGGTTGCCTCGGGCGGTCTGCCCGGACCGGTCACGCCGCCGCTGAGCGCGCCGTTCACCGGCGACCTGACGTTCGAGAAATTCACCTGGAAGGCGGGTCTCGAATGGGATGCCGGCCCGCAGTCGCTGGTCTATGCCAATGCCGCGACCGGCTTCAAGTCGGGCGGTTTCTTTGTCGCCCAGCCGCCGAACAACACCTTCGCGCCGGAAAACCTCACCGCGTTCACCGTGGGAGCCAAGAACCGCTTCTTCGACAACAAGCTGCAGCTGAACATCGAGGCCTTCTACTGGGACTATAAGGACCAGCAGATCACCTTTGTCGGCGGCGTGCGCACCGCAGGCGGCATCTTCGCGCAAGGGTCGACCACGGTCAACGCGGGCAAGTCGCGCATCTATGGTGCCGAGTTCGAGGCCCGGTTCGCGCCGAGCCGCAACGACCTGTTCAGCCTCAACGTCCAGTATCTCAACGGCAAGTACAACCGCCTGACCACCGCGAATTTCTCGCCCACCGGTGCGCCGGTGACCACGGGTTGCACGACGCTGGGCAGTCGTCTGGCCAATCCGGGTGTCAATGGCGCGCGCTTCTTCGATATCGACTGTTCGGGCCGCCCGACGGTCAACTCGCCGAAATGGGCAGTCAATCTGGGCTATGAGCGTACGTTCGAGCTGACCGGTGATCTCAACCTGATCTTCGGCGCGCGCGGCAATATCGAAAGCAGCCGTTTCATGAACTCGAACTACCGGCCCGAAGAGCGCCAAGGCAGCTTCGCGATGGCAGATGCCTATGTGACGCTGGAAGACCGTGGCGGCTGGAGCATCACCGCGTTCATCAACAACATCACCGACGAGGAAGTGCTGGCGCGGGCGGGCACCCGCCCGATCCTCGACTTCCCGGTGGCGACGCTGCGCCCGCCGCGGACCTATGGCGTGCGCGTCGGGTTCAACTTCTGATGGCGGGGTGGGCCATCGCACCGGTGCTGGCGACGGTACGGTCCAGCAGCTCGCGCGTGCCAACATCCTGTTGCCCAGGGGCTATATCGCCGAGATCAAGGCGCGCTTCGCTGGATCGGTAACGCTCGCGAACGATCTCGACCGCTTCTAGTCGGCCCAGTAAAGCCGCATCGGATTGGCAACGAGCAGCTTGTGCCGCAGCTCGGCCGTGGGCGCGATCTCGGGGATGGTGTCGACCAGATGCCCGTCATCGGGCAGCGCCTTCTCCATGTTCGGGTGCGGCCAATCGGTGCCCCAGAGCACGCGGTCGGGATAGGCCTCGACCAGCGGACGCACCGCGCGGATGAAATCCCTGTAAGGCGGGCCGGCGGCATCGAGCCGGTCGGCACAGGTGACCTTGGTCCAGATATCCTCGCGGCTGTCGAGCAGGCGGCGGAACGCGGTCATGTCCGCGCCGTCCGGCCCCTGGGTCACATCGGGGCGGCCCATGTGATCGATCACGATCGGCACCGGGATCGCCGCGAGAAAGGGCTGCAATTCTTCGAGAATATCCGCCTCGAAATAGACCACGACATGCCAGCCCAAGCGCTCGATCCGTCGCGCGACATCGAGGAACTTGTCCTTGGGCGCATCGTCGACCAGCCGCTTGAGGAAATTGAACCGCACCCCGCGTATGCCGCCCGCGTGCAGCGCATCCAGCTCCGCGTCGCTGATCGCCGGATCGACCACCGCGACCCCGCGCGCGAGGCCGTTCGACCGGGCGATGCCGTTCAGCGTCGCGCTGTTGTCCGTACCATGGCAGCTCGCCTGGACGATGACGTTGCGCGCAAAGCCCAGATGATCGCGCAGCGCGAACAGCGCGTCGGGTCCGGCGTCCTGCGGCAGATATTTGGCCTTGGGGCTGAACGGGAACTCCGCCTGCGGCCCGAAGACATGGCAATGCGCATCGACCGCGCCGGGGGGAGGGGTGAAGCGCGGCTTGCTCGGCGCGAGGTTCCAGCTGCGGATACGGCCATCGGCGTCGGTGGTGCTCATGCGAAAACCTCTCCATCCATCAGCTTGCGCGCGGTGCGCAGCATGCCAGCCTCGACCGGCTGGCCGTTCTCGTCGACGGTGACGACACATTCGGTGACGCCGGTCGGATGCTCGACGCCGAGCGTCTTGGTCAGGCCATCGGGCACGCTCGCCACCTTTGCGGCGGGCGATCCCTCGATCAGACAGGCGGTGGCGACACTGACCGCGCCGAGCACGCCGATCGAAGCATGGACGCGGTGCGGGATGAGCGATCGCACCGCAATCGCGCCGCCTTCGCGCGGGGTGGCGACCAGCATCATCTTGGGCACCGACTTGGCCGATACATCGCCCAGGTTCATCAGCGGCCCGGCCTTGAGGCGGATCGCCTCGACCTTCGCCTTCATTTCCGGATCGGCATCGAGCGTGTCGCGGTCTTCATAGCCGCTGATCCCCATGTCCTCGGCCGCGATCATGACGCAGGGCATGCCGTTGTCGATCATCGTCACCGCGACGCCGTCGATCTCGTCGACGCCATTGCCCGTGGGCAGCAGCGCGCCGCACGACGATCCTGCGGTATCGCGAAAGGCGAGCGGGATCGGCGCTGCAGTGCCGGGCACGCCGCTGATCGTGGCATCGCCTTCATAGCGCACCGTGCCGCCGGGGGTGGCGACGCTGGCGACGGCGACCTGGCCGGTATTCTCCATGAAGATCGCGACGCGCGTGACATCACCCGTCGGCTCGACCAGCCCGCGTTCGATCGCGAACGGGCCGACGCCCGCCAGGATGTTGCCGCAATTCTGCGCGTCGGTGACGATCGCCTGATCGACGAACAGCTGCAGGAAGAGATAATCGACATCGACGCCCGGGCGGTCGGACCTGCTCACCACCGCGACCTTGCTGGTCAGCGGGTCCGCACCGCCCATGCCGTCGATCTGGCGCGGGTCGGGCGAGCCCATGACACGCAGCAGGAACGCGTCGCGCTCGGCGGTATCAGCGGGCAGGTCGTCCTTCAGGAAATAGCCGCCCTTGGACGTGCCCCCGCGCATCCACATGCAGCGCGCTTTCACCTTCCCTCTCCCATCGGGAGAGTGCGGGAGCCGTGCAACGCCGGAAGGGTGAGGGCGACGGGGCAAGCGTCTCCCTCACCCATCCCACGCGGTTGCACCGCGCGGGCACCTTCCCGCTCCCGGGGGGAGTGGAAGACGAGATCACACATATTTCAGACCCATTTCGGCGAGGCGTGGCCGCATATTGTAGATGTCGAGGCCCAACTCGCCGGCCGCCAGCCGCTGGCGCTTGGCCTCTTCGGCGGCCTCGCGTGCCTGTGCCTTTTCCAGCACGGCAGCGGCATCGGCGCGCTTGACCACGCACACGCCATCGTCATCGGCGACGATGACATCGCCCGGTTCGATTGCAGCGCCCGCACAGACGATCGGCACGTTGACGCTGCCCAGCGTGTTCTTGACCGTCCCTTGCGCGAACACCGCTTTCGACCACACCGGAAAGCCCATCTGCGTCAGGTCGCGCACGTCGCGCACGCCGGCATCGATCACCAGCCCCCGGCAGCCGCGTGCCATCGCGCTGGTTGCCAGCAGATCGCCGAAATAGCCGTCGACGCAAGGGCTGGTCGGCGCGAGAACCAGGATATCACCGGGCTGCAGCTGCTCGATCGCGACATGGATCATCCAGTTGTCGCCGGGAGGGGCCGAGATGGTGACTGCGTTCCCCGCGATTCGCGCGCCGGAATAGATCGGCCGCATATGGTGCGCCAGCAGGCCGATCCGGCCCTGCGCCTCGTGCACGGTGGCGACGCCTGCGCTTGCAAGCGCATCCACCACCGCAAGATCGGTGCGTTCGATATTCTGGACGACAATTCCCATGGCCATGCTCCTTGTGCTGCTGCCGTGGCCCCGTGCGCCTGTCTCATGCCAATCCAGATTGTGGACGGGCAATAAGTTTTTGCTATGTATTGCATCCATGATCCAACCTTTCGACCTCAATCTGCGCCATCTGCGCGCGCTCGTCAGCGTCGTGTCGCTGCGCAGCCTCAATCGCGCGGCAGAGGCGGCCGGGTTGTCGCAACCCGCGCTGACCCAGGGCATGGCCAAGCTCGAGCGGCAACTGGGCGTGTTGCTGTTCGACCGGCACTCGGGCGGGGTCGAGCCGACCCTGGCCGGCGAGGCGCTGGCTGCGCGGGTCGAACGGGCGTTCGCTCATCTGGCGGCTGCGGTGCGGAGGCAGGGCAGGGCCGGGACGCGCGGTTTTTCCCGCCCGGAACAGCTCATGACGGCAACGCAGCTTGAGGCATTCCTGCATTTTGCCGATGCGCAGGGCTTTGCGGGTGCAGCGCTGGCAAGCGGACTGTCGCAGCCAGGCATCCACCGTGCGGTGCGCGAGCTCGAGCAGATCAGCGGGCAGGTGCTCGCCGAGCGGCGCGGGCGCGGCATGGCGCTGACCCCGGCAGGCCGGGCGATGGCGCGCGGCGTGCGCCTGGCCTCGGGCGAGCTCGCCGCCGGAATCGCCGAGGCTTTGGGCGAGGCGCATCCGGCGACCCGCATCGCCATCGGTGCGATGCCGCTCAGCCGCGCGCGTGTCGTGCCGCGTGCGATTGCGCATTTCCTGCAGGATTGCCCCGGCACCGTCGTGGATGTGATCGAAGGGTCGTGGCGCGAGCTGATCGATCCGCTGCTCGACGGCGTGATCGATCTGACCATTGGCGCGCTCCGCGACACGCCCCCGTCCGATGTCGAGCAGGTGCCGCTGTTCACCGACCGGCTGGCGGTGTTCGCGCGCAAGGGCCATCCGCTTGCGGGGCGTCGCGTCGAACTGCGGGAGCTTCAGGCGCAGTCCTGGGTGGTCGGACCCCAGGGCACCCCCTTGCGCGCGCACTGGCAGGCGCTGTTCGCGGGCGATCCGCCGCCGGTGCCGGTGGAGTGCGGGTCGGTGATGGTGATCCGCGGGCTCATCATGCAGAGCGACCTGCTGACGCTGCTGTCGCCCGACCAGATTTCAGTCGAGCTCGATGCCGAAATGCTGGTGCGGATCGATGTCGATCTGCCCGGCAGCGTGCGCACCATCGGGCTGACGACGCGGCGCGGCTGGCGGCCGACCCAGGCGCAGCAGCGGCTCATCGACCTGATTCATCTGGCCTCGATCCAAACCAGACTTCACGAAAATCAATAAGCAGCGGCGCAATTGGATTGGTGGTGCGCGCGTGCCATCGCCTAGGCCGCTGGCATGACGTTCAACGCGACCTTTATCGGCTTTGGTGAAGCGGGCAGGGCCTTTGCCTGGCCGGGTGCGCGTGCGTTCGATCGCAAGACCGACCTGCTGGCAGAGCGCGGCGCGATGCTTGCCGCCTATGCCGAGGCCGGGGTGCATGGCGAGGAAGAGGCCGCCACTGCGCTGGCCGAAGCCGAAATCGTGCTGTGCCTGGTCACGGCGGATCAGGCGGTGGTGGCAGCGCGCGATTATGCGCCGATGATGCGTCCCGACGCGCTCTGGCTCGACATGAACAGCGTTGCGCCAGCGAGCAAGGCCGAGGCCGCGACGACGATCGAGGCGGCGGGCGGTCGCTATGCCGATGTCGCGGTCATGGCCCCGGTACTGCCGCAACGGCGCAACGTGCCGCTGCTGGTCTCGGGCCCGCATGCCGCCGATGCTGCCGAGGCGCTGCAGGCGCTCGGTTTCGCGCATGTCTCCATCGCCGGAGACGCGATCGGCCAGGCCAGTGCGATCAAGATGATCCGATCGGTGATGGTCAAGGGTCTGGAAGCGCTGTCGGCCGAATGCGCGCTCGCGGCGGCGCAGGCGGGCGTGCTCGATGCCGTCACCGCCTCGCTCGATGCCAGCTGGAAGCAGCAGGGCTGGGCCGAGCGGTTCGACTACAATCTCGACCGGATGATGGCGCACGGTGTTCGCCGCGCCGCCGAGATGGAAGAAGTTGCCGCGACGCTGGCAGACCTCGGCGTTGATCCTGTCATGACGCGCGGCACGATCCAGCGCCAGCGCGAAATCGGCACGCTCCGCATCTCGCCGCCCGATGGCCTCACCGCCAAGCTCGCCGCCCTCGAAATTCCTCAGCTCAAGAGAAGCGCATGACCCTGATCATCGACTGCCACGGCCATTACACGGTCCTGCCCAAGGCGCATGACGCCTGGCGCGAGGAGCAGAAGGCCGCGTTCAAGGCGGGGACGGTCTGTCCGCCCTATCCCGAGATTTCCGACGACGAGATTCGCGAGACGATCGAGGCGAACCAGCTGCGCCTGATCAAGGAACGCGGTGCGGACCTCACGATCTTCTCGCCGCGCGCCTCGGCCATGGCACCGCATGTCGGCGACGAGGCGGTGGCGCGCGAATGGGCGCGGCGCTGCAACGATCTGATCGCGCGCGTCGTCGGCCTGTTTCCCGAAACCTTTGTCGGCGTGTGCATGCTGCCGCAAAGCCCGAAGGCGGACATGGCAGGCTCGATCGAGGAGCTCGAACGCTGCGTCACCGAGCTCGGCTTTATCGGTTGCAACCTCAATCTCGATCCGGGGGGCGGGCATTTCCAGCATCCGCCGCTGACCGATCGCTACTGGTATCCGTTCTACGAGAAGATGGTCGAGCTCGACGTGCCGGCGATGATCCATGTCTCGGGCAGCTGCAATCCGGCGATGCACGCCACCGGCGGCTACTATATCGCGGCGGATACCATCGCCTTCATGCAGCTGCTCGAGGGCGATCTGTTCGCCGATTTCCCGACCCTGCGCTTCATCATCCCGCATGGCGGCGGCGCGGTGCCCTATCACTGGGGGCGCTACAGGGGTCTGGCCGACATGCTCAAGAAGCCCGCGCTCGACACGCATCTGATGAACAACATCTTCTTCGACACCTGCGTCTATCACCAGCCGGGCATCGATCTGCTCGCCGATGTGATCGACAACAAGAACATCCTGTTCGGCAGCGAGATGGTCGGCGCGGTGCGCGGCATCGATCCCACCACCGGCCATTATTTCGACGATACCAAGCGCTATGTCGACGCGCTCGATATCAGCGATGCCGAGCGGCACATGATCTTCGAGGGCAATGCCCGCCGTGTCTTCCCCCGGCTCGATGCCAGATTGAAGGAGCGCGGACTGTGAGCCATACCGACATCCACGCCTATCTAGCCGAGTTCGACGACATTCCCGGCACCCGTGTTTTCACGGCCAAGCGCGCGCGGCAGGGCTATCACCTCAACCAGTTCGCGATGAGCCTGATGAAGCCCGAGAATCGCGAGCGCTTCAAGGCCGACGAACGCGCCTATCTGGACGAGTGGTCGATCAGCGAGGAGGCCAAGCTCGCGGTGCTGGCGCGCGATTACAACGCGCTGCTCGACATGGGCGGGAACATCTATTTCCTGTCCAAGCTGTTCTCGACCGACGGCATCGCCTTTGCCGAGGCGGTCAGCACCATGACCGACATGAGCTGGCCCGAATATCGCCAGATGATGCTCGACGGCGGTCGTTCGCCCGAAGGTGTCCGTTCGATCAGGGAGGGGCGCTGATGGCCCGGATTACCGCAGGTGTGGGCAGCAGCCATGTGCCGCTGCTGGGCGTGGCGCACGACCAGGGCAAGGAGCGCGACGACTATTTCGGGCCGATTTTCGCAGGGTACGACTGGACCCGCGAATGGGAGAAGCGGGAAAAGCCCGATGTCGTGATCCTGGTTTATAACGATCACGCGTCCGCCTTCGACATGAAGGTGATCCCGACTTTCGCGATCGGCTGCGGCGAGCGTTACAAGCCTGCCGATGAGGGCTGGGGGCCGCGCAAGGTGCCCGATGTCATCGGCCATCCCGATCTCGCCTGGCACATCGCGCAAAGCCTGATTCTCGACGAATTCGACATGACCGTCATCAACGAGATGGATGTCGATCATGGCCTCACCGTGCCGCTGAGCATGATGTTCGGCGCGTGCGAGGCCTGGCCGACCACGGTCATTCCGCTCGCGGTCAATGTCGTCACCTATCCGCCGCCCTCGGGCAATCGCTGCTGGGCATTGGGCGAGGCGATCGCGCGTGCGGTCGAGAGCTTCCCTGAGGATCTCAATGTTCAGATCTGGGGCACCGGCGGCATGAGCCATCAACTGCAGGGCGCGCGCGCCGGCCTGATCAATCCCGAATGGGACAACCGTTTTCTCGACCTGCTCGAAGCGGACAATGATGCCGTCCGCCATATCCCGCATATCGAATATCTGCGCGAGACCGGGTCCGAAGGCATCGAGATGGTGATGTGGCTGATCATGCGCGGTGCCCTCGGCCCGCGCGTGAAGACCCTCCACCGCCATTATCACGTGCCCTGCAGCAACTCGGCCATCGGCCATATCGTACTGGAGCCCAACATATGAGAATAGCCCTGGCCGGAGCCGGCGCCTTTGGCGAGAAGCACCTTGATGGACTGAAGCTGATCGACGGGGTCGAGATCGTCTCGATCGTCAGCCGCCGCCTTGATCAGGCGCAGGCGGTTGCCGAAAAATACGGCGCGATCCACGCCACGACCGAGCTCGACGACGCACTGGCGCGCGACGATGTCGATGCAGTGATCCTCTGCACGCCGACCCAGATGCATGCCGAGCAGGCGATCGCGTGCATGAATGCGGGCAAGCATGTCCAGGTCGAGATCCCGCTCGCGGATAGCTGGGCGGACAGCCAGGCGGTGCTCGAAAAGCAGAAGGAAACCGGCCTGGTCTGCATGGTCGGCCATACCCGGCGGTTCAACCCCAGCCACCAGTATGTCCACAACCGGATCAAGGCGGGTGAGTTCAACGTCCAGCAGATGGACGTGCAGACCTATTTCTTCCGCCGCAAGAACATGAACGCGAAAGGAGAGCCGCGCAGCTGGACCGACCATCTGCTGTGGCACCATGCCGCGCACACGGTCGATCTGTTCGCCTATCAGGCGGGGCGGATCGTCAAGGCGAACGTGCTCGAAGGTCCGCACCATCCCGAGCTCGGCATCGCGATGGACATGTCGATCCAGCTCAAGAGCGAGAGCGGCGCGATCTGCACGTTGTCGCTGAGCTTCAACAATGACGGGCCGCTCGGCACCTTCTTCCGCTATATCGGCGACAGTGCGACCTATATCGCGCGCTACGACGATCTCGTGAACGGCAAGGAAGAGCCGATCGATGTCAGCAAGGTCGATGTCTCGATGAACGGCATCGAGCTGCAGGACCGCGAGTTCATCGCCGCGATTCGCGAAGGGCGCGAGCCCAACAGCTCGGTCGCGCAGGTGCTCGATTGCTATCGCGTGCTCGGCGAACTCGAGCAGCAGTTGCTGGCGTGACCGCGCGGCGGACCCAGGTCGCGATCATCGGGTCGGGGCCCGCCGGGCTGCTGCTCGGCCATCTGCTCAAGGCGGAAGGGATCGATTGCGTGCTGCTCGAACGCGCGAGCCGCGAGCATGTCGAGAGCCGGATCAGGGCGGGCGTGCTCGAGACGGTGACCACCGATCTCATGCACCGACTGGGGCTGGACGAACGGATGAACCGCGAGGCGTTGGTCGAGGATGGCTTCAACCTCGCCGATGGCGACCAGATGGTCCGCATCGACATCAAGGCGCTGACCGGCAAGACCGTCGTGGTCTATGGCCAGACCGAGCTGACCCGCGACCTGATCGCCGCCGCGCCGCAGCGCGAGCTCGAGATCGTGTTCGAGGCAGGCGACCTGGCGCTGCACGGGGTCGACAGCGCGCATCCCAAGGTGACCTATACCAGGGATGGCGTGCCGGTGACGCTCGAATGCGATTTCATCGCGGGGTGCGACGGCTTTCACGGCCCATCGCGCCGCGCCATCCCGGCGAACCTGGCGCGCGAATATATCCACGAATATCCGTTTGGCTGGCTGGGCATTCTCGCCGATGTGCCGCCTTGTCATGACGAGCTGATCTATGCCAACGGACCACGCGGCTTCGCGCTCGCCTCGATGCGCTCGCCGACGCGCAGCCGCTATTATATCCAGGTGCCGCTCACCGAAAAGCTTGAGGACTGGCCCGAGGACCGACTGTGGGATGAGCTGGAGGAGCGGTTCAACACCATCTCGCAGCATGGCGTGACGCGCGGCCCCGCGCTGGAAATGTCGATCGCGCCGCTGCGCTCCTATGTGTTCGAGACGATGCATTACGGGCGGCTGTTCCTCGCGGGCGATGCCGCGCATATCGTGCCGCCGACCGGGGTCAAGGGGCTGAACCTGGCCGCATCGGACGTGCTCTACCTTTCCGACGCGCTCATCGCGCATTACCGGCGCAAGGATGAGACCGCACTGCTGGGCTATTGCGACCGCGCTCTGGCGCGCATCTGGAAGTCGGAGCGGTTCAGCTGGTCTCTGACCAGGCTCATGCACAGCTTCCCCGAGCAGAATGCGTTCGAGCGGCGGATGCAGGTGGCGGAGCTCGATTATCTGGCCAAATCGGCCGCGATGCAGACCGCGATCGCCGAGAATTATGTCGGACTGCCGGTGTAGCGCTGCATCCTCCCATCAAGGCTATCGAAAAGCCCGGTCAGCGTCGCGCTGGCCGGGCTTTTTCGTGCTGCCGCCAGATCGGGTCTAGTAACTTGCATTGACGAACCTTTATCATAGGTTTAGTATTGCAAGTGACCGGCGAGAAGCGCTGGCGATGAGGGGAGGAACTGATTGATGCCAAAGCACAACCGTGTTGCGCGTTGCCGATTCAACCGTATTTCGATGACCGCGCTGGGCCTTGCGCTGATGGCCGCGGTCGCCGCACCCGCCGCCGCGCAGCAAGCCGGCGAGCAGGCCGGGGCCGAGCAGGCCGGGGCCGAGCAGGACAGCCAGGGACCGCAGATCGCCGATATCGTCGTGACCGCGCAGCGTCGCGATTCAACCGTGCAGGACACCTCGGCGGCGATTTCGGCGTTCAGTGCGGAGTCGATCGAGACCGCGCGCATCCTGAGCTTCGAGGATCTGGCAGGCCAGGCAACTTCGCTCAGCTTTACCGCGCTGTCGCCGCTCGACCAGGAATTCAACATTCGCGGCATCACCAACACCCGGCTGGACAGCCCGTCTGCGGACCAGTCGATCGGCATCTTCGTCGATGATGTCTATGTCGGCCGCTCGGGCCTGTTCAACTTCGACATGTACGATATCGAGCGGGTCGAGGTGGTGCGTGGGCCGCAGGGCGTGCTGCTGGGCCGCAACGTGGTGGGCGGCGCGATCAGCATCTACAGCGCGCGTCCGCAAGCCGATTTCGGTGCGGGGATGACGGTGTCCTATGGCAATTACAACGAGAAGCTGGCGCGCGGCCATGTCACCGGCACGATCAGCGGGCCTTTGACCGGCCGTCTGAGCTTCCAGTATCGCAACCGCAACGGCTTCAATCAGGACCTGCTGCACGATGTCGATCTGGACGATGTCGACAGCATCCAGTTCCGCGGCCAGTTGATGGTCGAACCCGATGACAGCGATTTCACCGCGCGGCTGGTGTTCGATTACACCAAGGACGAATCGAACGGCTTCCATTCGGTCGCGATCGATGGCCCTGCGGCCGGTTCGGGTCCGTGGAGCGCAGCGCGCACCGCGATCGGCGCGATCCGCGGACGTCCGCTCAAGCTGCGCGAAGGCCTGCCCGAATGGCCGCGCTACAAGGGCGATACCGCCGACACGCCCCAGCAGCTCAACCGCGAGGCCTGGGGGCTGTCGCTGCGCATGGATCAGGGCCTGGGCGGTTTCGGCACGCTGTCGTCGATCACCGGTTATCGCAAGGGCGAGGCGTTCAACGTCTATGACCAGACCGGTATCGGTCCGGACAATGGCTTCGGCGTCATCTCGCCGACGCTGTTCACCTTTCCGGTCAACGAGGACGAGGACATCCGCCAGTTCAGCCAGGAACTGCGCGTCGTTTCGGAAGAACAGTCTGATCGTGGCTTCGACTGGATTTTCGGTGCCTATTATCAGCACGACAAGGTGACCAAGCTCGACCGCTTCTGGGCCGAGGTGCCGCTGACCGTGCTGACCACATTGTCGGGCGAAAGTCGCTGGGACAACCGGGCCACCAACGAGAGTTATGCGTTTTTCGGCCAGCTCGGCTATCGCTTTTCGCCGAAATTGCGGGTGGTGGCAGGCATCCGCTATTCGCGCGATCGCAAGGGCGGCATCGTCACGGGCACCGCGACCGAGGGCGGCGACAAGTTCAACCCGAACGACCAGGTCGCGCTGACCCCGCTGGCTGGCACTTTCCGTGAAGGGCAGAGCTTCACTGCGCGCTATTCGGATAGCTGGAGCGAGATCACGCCGCAGGCGACGATCGAGTTCACGCCGAATGACGACATGCTGTTCTACGGCACCTTCTCGACCGGCTACAAGGGCGGCGGCTTCGAGGATGATCCGGCCAATGCCGCCGCAGCAGTGTCAAGCTATGACCCCGAAACGGTGACCAGCTTCGAGATCGGCGGCAAGCTCGACCTGTTCGATCGGCGGCTGCGGCTCAACGTTGCGCTGTTCGACATGAAGTACAAGAACCTGCAGGTGACGCAGACCTCTGCTGCCTGTCTGTGCAACATCACCGACAATGCGGCGGACGCGAAAATCCAGGGGATCGAGGCCGAAGCCACGGTTGCGGTGGCCACCGGCCTGACGCTTTCGGGCGGGCTGACGCTGCTAGACACCAAGTATATCGCGTTCATCGATTCGCTCGGCAACGACAATTCGGGCAATTTCCTGCAGCGCACTCCCAAGGCGCAGTGGAATATCTCGGCGGATTTCGTCACCGATATCGGCGACTGGTCGGATGCATTGCGCATGAACGTCAATTACAGCCACCAGGCGCGGCTGTTCTGGGCGCCCGACAATCTCCAGCGCGAGGATGGCTATGGCCAGCTGGGCGGGCGTATCTCGCTGACTCCCGGCAATGGCGACGTGACCTTCTCGCTCTGGGGCCGCAATCTCACCAACACGCTTTATCGCACCAATATCATCGCCTTTTTCGGCGATGAAGTGAGCCGTCTGGGCGCCCCCCGCCAATACGGCGCAGAGGTCTCGGTCAAGTTCTGAAAGCCTGACCGGACCAAAAGGAAAGGGGCAGCCGGTGCGATCCGACTGCCCCTTTTGCTTGCCCGGATGGGCGGGTTCAGAAGCGGCTGTAGCTCAGATCGCCCTTGCCCTTTTCGCCGATATGCATGCGCGGGTCCTCGGGCTTGAACATGCCCAGGCACCAGCCCTCGGCCATCGGCATGTCCCGGTTCCAGTCGAGCGTGATCTTGCGGTGCGCGATACGCCATTCGCCGTCGCGCTTCTCGAACCGGTCGACAATGCGTCCGCCGGTCAGCGTGTCCCATTTCTCGCCCTGCTTCGCAAAGCGCGCGAAGGTCAGCACATAGCATTCGGCATAGGCAAGGGCATCGCTCTCGAACTCGACATGCAGGTTGCAGAGGTAATGGCCCATGACATCGCCGCCCTGCATCCGCTCGATTGCACCGTCGATATAGGCGCGCGCGGGGCCCGAATAGCTTGAACCGTGCTCCTCGATGCTGTCGTCGAAATAGCAGCTGTGCAGCAACTCGCCATCGGCGCGATCGACCCCGCGCGCATAGCGGGCGAGGCAGTCGGCAATGTCCTGCTTGGCGAGCATCGTCTCCAGCGTGTTGGCATATTTCATGTCAGCGCCTCCCGTCGTGCAGCGCCTTAGCCATCGAGCGCTTCAATGTGTACGGATCGCGCGCCAGAAAGGCGCGGACGGATTCGGCATGCGGGTCGGTATCGAGCTCGTCGACCTTGCGCGCGGCGGCCATGAGCCCTGCCTTGCCGATGTCGCGCGGGGACGACTTGGCCTGCCAGGTGACATGCTCGGCCATGCGCGTGTCGACCGATCCGACGATCAGCGCGGCGACATGCGTGCCCTGCGGTTCCAGCTCGGCGCGCAGGCAGTCGCTTGCGGCGCGCGCGGCGAACTTGCTGGGGCTGTAGCCGCCCATGTTCGGCACCGCGCAGATGCCGCCCGCC
>CAXRCQ010000285.1:0-3376 GCA_964228845.1 Blastomonas sp. | reverse complement strand
GAGGGCTTGGCCGACATGGCGCGCAAGCTGCGTGTCGGCAACGGCATGGAGGTGTCCGAGATCGGTCCGCTGGTGACAGAGGCCGCGCGCGACAAGGTGGTGCGGCTGGTCGACGGGGCGGTGGCCGATGGGGCGACGCTGGTGTGTGGCGGCCGGGTCCCTCCGGGGCGGAATACCGGCTGGTTCTACGAGCCCACGGTGCTGACCGACGTCACGCCGGATATGGATATCATGCGCGAGGAGCTATTCGGCCCCGTGGCCGCGATCTGCCGGGTGAAAAGTTTCGAAGAGGCGCTGAACCATGCCAATGACAGCGAGTTCGGCCTTGGCGCCAGCCTCTTCACCACCAGCCTCGAGGAGGCGATGGAGGCCTATGAGCGGCTCGAGGCCGGGATGGTCTGGGTCAACAATCCGCTCATCGACAACGATGCGTTGCCCTTCGGCGGGTGGAAGAACTCCGGGCTGGGGCGCGAGTTGTCGCGGCTGGGGCTCGATGCGTTCCGCCAGACCAAGATGGGCGTGATCGACTGGAAGCCGAAGGTACAGGACTGGTGGTACCCCTATCCCGACGAATGGTTCGGAAATACAGAAGGCTCGCGGTTCTGACGCCTAGCTGACGAAAAGCCGTTTCGCCCGATCGGTCTGGAAGAACTCCCGGCTGAAACTGGCGAAGGCCTGCGCGCGGCGGCTGATCCTTGCGCCGCGCCTTGTGGCAAGGATCACGTTCGGGCTGGGCTCGGCCTCGATCAGCGGGCGGCAGACGACGGGCAGGCCGCTATAGGTGTTGTCGGTGAAGGGCCGGACATTGAGGATTGCTGCGCCAAGGCCCGCAGCGCAGGAACTGCGCACCATCTCGAAGGACTCGAGCTTCTGCACCGGCCCGGGCCGCATGCCGACACGCTCGAACAGCGACTGCACGTAGTTGCGGGATTGTGGCAGGTTCAGCAGCAGGAGGGTCTTTTCCTCGAGATCGGCAAGCGAAATCCGCTCCTTCGCGGCCAGCGGGTCGGTTTCGGCCAGCACCACATGGGGCGGGGCGCTGGCCAGAACCTCGTAATCGAATTCCTCCCACAGCCCGGCGTCATAGGTCAGCAGGATATCGACAATCCCGTCCCGCAGACTGCGCTGGATCGAGATCATGTCGCCCTCGGTGAGGTGGACGACAAGGCCGGGATGAGCGGCGCGCAGGTCGCTGATGATCTGCGGCGCGGCGTTGGGAGAGATCGAGGTAAAACATCCGACCCGCACCTCGCCCGCCAGCACCTGTTCGCTGCCGCTGACATCGCGGACATAGGCATCGGCCTCGTCGAGCAGGCGGATCGTGCGGGCGATGATGCGGGCGCCGGCGGCGGTGGTGACAAGCCCCTTGGACCGTTGTCGCACGAAGACCTGCGTGCCGAATTCCTGCTCGAACTTGTCGATCGCCATCAGGATCGACGAGGTCGAGATGTTCAGCGCCTGTGCCGCGCCGAGGATCGACTGGTGCTGCGAGGCGGTGACGACATAGCGCAACTGGCGGAGCGTTACATTCATTTTCTAAACTTTAATTGACCATAAAATACATTATTCCGCTTTAATTTTCATTGCTAGCCTGTGCGCCAACGGGAGGAGCACTGGCACATCATGGATCGACAGGTCGATCAGAAATCGCCAATCGCGGCGTCGGACGAGGTTCAAGTCGACTGCATCTGGCCGGGGCCGACGCGGCTGGGCGAGTGCCCGATCTGGGATGATCGGCGCGGGCGCCTGCTGCTGATCGACAGCGAGGGCAAGGCGATCTGGGAGATGGGCCCGAAGGCGCAGGATGCTCGCGTCTGGCAGGTGTCAGACGTGATCGGCTCGATCGGGCTGTGCGAAGACGACCGGCTGATTGCGGGGCTTGCGAGTGGCTTTGCGTTCATCGACATCTCCGGAGCGGAGGCGAAGGTGACCCATATCGGCAACCCCGAGCCGGGCCTGCCGACACGCCTCAACGATGGCAAGGCCGACCGGGCCGGCCGATACTGGTGCGGCTCGATGAGCCTTGATTTCAAGACGCCGGCGGCGTCGCTCTATCGCCTCGATACCGACCTGAGATGGCACCGCATGGATGCGGGGATCACGGTTTCAAACGGTATCGCCTTCAGCCGGGACGACCGCGCGCTATATTTCTCGAACAGCCGGCTGGACCAGTCCTTCCGCTACGACTTCGACCTGGTGACGGGGCGCATTTCGAACCGTCGACCCTTCGTCGACACTACGGCCTATGACGGCCGGATCGACGGGGCCTGCGTGGACACTGACGGCAATTACTGGGGGGCCCTGTTCGAAGGCGGGGCCGTGGGGTGTTTCTCGCCAGAGGGAAAACTGCTGCGCCTTGTCCGTCTGCCGGTAAGTTGCCCCACCATGTGCGCCTTTGGCGGGCCGGACCTGGCGACGCTCTACGTGACGTCCGCGACCTTCGCGATGACGCCGGAGCAGCTTGATCAAGAACCGCAGGCCGGTGGCCTGTTCGCTATCAGCGGGCTGGGGGCCCGCGGTTTGCCCGAACCGCGTTTCGCGGCGGGCGGAGGATGAGGAATTCGCACCGGCGCGTGAGCGCCGTTGGGATATCGGCTCGGAAAGCCGGAACTAGGGAGGAAAACATGATCAGGAAACATTTTGAAACGCTCTGGATCGTTGGGCTGTTCGCCCTCGTAGCCTTTGCCGCTGGCGCACAGATCGCGAGGGCAGAACCACGGGTGACGATCACCTACGCGCATTGCTGCCCGCCGGACCATACCTATGGCGTCTATGCGCACCAACTGGCCGATGCGGTCGATAAGAACTCGAACGGTGAGATCAAGATCGAGGTGCTGGATGGCGGTGTGATGGGCACCGAACAGGCGATTGCCCAGAAGGTGCAGCTTGGAACCGTGCAGATGGGCGGGATCACGTCGAATAACGTGGCCCAGCTGGCGCCGTCGCTGAACGTGCTGGTGCTGCCATATCTGAACAGCGGGCCAGAGGATCTGACGGGCGAGGGCGGATTGTTGCGCGCCGGGCCGTACAGGGACGAGATGAACAAGCGAGTGCTGGAGGAAAGCGGCAGCCTGCGGATCATCGGCGGGTTCAACAACGCCTTTCGCAGCATCTTCACCAAGGAGGAATGCGTTGATGAAATCGGCGATCTTCAGGGGCTGAAGATCCGTGCGCCGAAAAACCCGGTGATGACGGCGATGTGGGAATCCTGGGGCGTGTCCACTTACCCGATCGCGTGGGGCGAAACCTATGGCGCCATCGCCACCGGCGTTGTCGATGCGTTCGACAGCCCGACCGACGTGGTGCTCAACATGGGTTTCCATGAGCACATCAAGTATATCACCGAGGCCACTTATCTTCCGCAGGCGGCGGTGGT
>CAXRCQ010000284.1:0-6021 GCA_964228845.1 Blastomonas sp. | reverse complement strand
CGGCATAGAGCGGTGCCCAATCGACCGGCGGCAGCCAGCCGCCCCAGAACAGCACCGCGTTGAGCGTGCACATCAGCAGCACGTTGGCATATTCGCCCAGCCAGAACAAAGCGAAGGCCATCGACGAATATTCGGTCTGATAGCCAGCGACCAGCTCGCTTTCCGCCTCGGTCAGGTCGAACGGCGCGCGCGCAGTTTCGGCGAGCGAGGAGATGAGGAACATCACCGCCATCGGGAAGAGCAGCAGGTTGAAACCATACCAGTTGACGAAACCCAGGCCATGGCCGCGCTGTGCCTCGACGATGTCGTTCAGGTTGAAGCTGCCGGTCCACAGCACCACCGAGATGATGATGAAGCCGATCGAGACTTCATAGGAAATCATCTGCGCCGATGCGCGCAGCGCCGAGAAGAACGGATATTTCGAGTTCGACGACCAGCCCGCGATGACCACACCATAGACGCCGAGCGAGCTGATCGCGAGAATGTAGAGCAGGCCGACATTGAGGTCCGCGAGCACCATGTCCTGGTCGAACGGGATCACCGCCCAGCTCAGCAGTGCCACGGTGAAGGTGATGATCGGCGCGAGCAGGAACAGGCCCTTGTTGGCGCTCGAAGGAATGATGGTTTCCTGCAGGAACACCTTGGCCGCATCGGCAAAGCTCTGCAGGACACCGAAGGGACCCACGACATTCGGCCCGCGCCGCAGCGCCATCGCGGCCCAGATCTTGCGGTCGAAGTAGATCACGATCGCCACCGAGAGCATCACCGGCAGCGCGAGCAGCCGGATCAGGATGAGATTGGCGACGAACCAGCCCCAGCCGGTGCCCAGTGCGGATTGGAAAAACTCGGTCATTCTGCGGCCTCCAGCATCTCTTCGCCGTGCAGCAGTTCGGCCGAGCAGCGCTGCATCGTCGCAGAGGCGCGGGCGATGGCGTTGGTGAGGTAGAAATCCCTGATCGGATAGCCGACTTCACCCGACGGGCTGGCAGCCAGCTTCGGCGGTGCCCAGTCATAGCGGGCAAGGCCCTCGACACCCAGCGCAGGAACCGCCGCGATCATCGCCGCGCGGCATTCGGCAAAGCTGTCGAAGGGCAGCTTGTGGCCCAGCACTTCGGACAGCGCGCGCAGGATCGACCAGTCCTCGCGGGCATCACCCGGCGCGAACACGGCCTTGTCGCTCATCTGCACCCGGCCCTCGACATTGACATAGGTGCCGTTCTTTTCCGGATAGGCCGCCGCCGGCAGGATGACATCCGCCGCCGCCGCGCCCTTGTCGCCATGATGGCCGACGAACACCTTGAAGCTGCCGTCGAACTTGCTGAAGTCCACCTCGTCCGCGCCCAGCGCGAAGAGCAGCTTCGGCTGCGCCGCGACCAGATCGGCAATGCCGCCCGGCTGCGCCCAGCCGAGCATCAGCCCGCCCATGCGCGAGGCCGCCATGTGCAGCACGTTGAAGCCGTTCCACGAACCGTCCTCGGTATCGCGGACCAGGTTGAAGCTCTCGGCCAGCGCCAGTGCCGCGCCGTGCGCGCCTTCGACGGCGAGCGCACCACCGCCCAAAATGATCGCGGGGCGCTTCGCCCCCTTCAGTGCCTCGGCCACCGCATCGGGCAGCTTTGCCAACAGGCCCATGTCATTGCCCAGCCACTCGACCTTGTAGGTCAGGTCGATCTCGGCGCCGATGGCATAGACCTTGGCACCATGCTTGATTGCCTTGCGGATGCGCGTATTGACCAGCGGCGCTTCCCAGCGCGGGTTGGTGCCGACCAGCAGGATCGCATCGGCGGTCTCGATACCATTGAGCGTCGAGTTGAAATTGACCGCAGCGAGGCTCGACACATCATATTTCAGACCGGTCTGACGGCCCTCGATCAGCGTCGAGCCCATACGCGCCAGAAGTTCGCGCGCGGCGAACATCGTCTCGCAGTCGAGCAGATCGCCAGCCACCGCTGCAACGCTCGATCCAGCGTTCACTTCCGCAATCGCCTGGAACGCCTCGGCCCAGCTGGCAGGCACCAGCTTGCCGTCGCGACGGACATAGGGCCGGTCGAGACGGCGGCGCATCAGACCATCGACCGCATAGCGGGTCTTGTCGTGCGCCCATTCCTCGTTGACGTCATCATTGACGCGCGGCAGCACGCGCAGCACTTCCCTGCCCCGGCTGTCGAAGCGGATATTGGTGCCGACACCGTCCATCACGTCGATGCCCAGCGTCTTCTTGAGCTCCCAGGGACGTGCCTCATAGGCATAGGGCCGCGAGGTCAGCGCACCGACCGGGCACAGATCGATGACGTTGCCCGAAAGCTCGGACGAAACCGCCTTTTCCAGATAGCTGGTGATCTGCATGTTCTCGCCGCGACCGATCGCGCCGATCTGCTCGGTCCCGGCCACTTCCTCGGCAAAGCGCACGCAGCGGGTGCAGTGGATGCAGCGCGTCATCACTGTCTTGATGATCGGACCCATATATTTTTCGGTGACGGCGCGCTTGTTCTCGTCATAGCGCGAACCGCCGCGGCCATAGGCGACCGACTGGTCCTGCAGGTCGCACTCGCCGCCCTGATCGCAGATCGGGCAGTCGAGCGGGTGGTTGATGAGCAGGAATTCCATGACGCCTTCGCGCGCCTTCTTCACCATGTCGGAGTTGGTGCGGACTTCCTGATTGTCCATTGCCGGCAGCGCGCAGCTCGCCTGCGGCTTGGGCGGTCCGGGCTTCACCTCGACCAGGCACATGCGGCAATTGCCGGCAATGCTCAGTCGCTCGTGATAGCAGAAACGCGGGATTTCCTTGCCGGCAGCCTCGCAGGCCTGCAGCACGGTCGCACCCTGAGGGACTTCGACCTCGATCCCGTCGACGGTAAGCTTAGGCATTCTTGTCTCCACCACCCGACGCTGCCAGCGCCCGGTCGTACAATGCAGAGGCGACGTGGTTGCGCACGTCGCGGATGTTGATCTGATAGGCAAGCCCGGTGGGCATGCAGTCCTTGAGCGCGGCATCGAAAGCCATCATGGCGTCGCGCTCGGCTGTGGAATCATATTCGGTCGATATCAGTGCGCGCGCCTGCGAAGGCGACCGTGCAGCAAGGCACTGGCCATAGGCAATCACGAACGGCCGACCAGCAGTCTCGGTGGGGCGCGGCACGTCCTGCGCAGCAAGACCTGAAGCATTCCGCGAAAGCGCCGCATCGGCCTTGAGCGCAGCCTCGGCCAGCGCACCGCGCGCCTCCCCCGTCCGCATGGTGATGAAGGCGCGGCCCCGCGTGCAGCTGGCCGTGCCTTCCATCAGACGCTTGGCAACGCTACGTTCCTCGTCGCTCCCCTGCCTGCTCGCCAGCAGCGCGCGCACGCGCTCGGGCTGCTGCTTCAGCACGCAAGCGGCGAATTCGGACACCACCTGCTGCTTGGGCACCAGCGCAGGCTCTGCCGCACCCGCCATCGCGGGAGCGGCAAACGCTGCGGCTGCCATGAGGGAAAGGCCGAGGCGCAGCATGACGATCAGCTCACCGCACCGCGCTTGGCTGCACGATACAGCGACTCCGCCACCAGCGATCGTGCAGAAGCATTGTCCATCGAGCTGAAGCTGGTCTTGGCGATGCATTCGCGCAGACGCGGCATCAGAGCCGAAAGCGCCGCGCCTTCGTCAGCACTCTTGGGCGCAGTCGCGATCAACGCACGCACCTCGTCGAGGCTGCCATCGGCTGCACAATCGGCAAAACGCTCCTTTTCACCCTTCTCGTCACTGCGCACGGCGAGCGTCTCGACATTGGCGGACGCATAGCGCGTCCAGAACATGGCTTCGGCCAGGCTACCGCGCACCGACAGGCCGCCGAGCGTGAAGTCGCCCGAAGGCATGCAGTCGAAATTGGCCTGGGTCAGGCTTCGTGACGCAGCGCGCTCTTCCAGGCTACCCTGCGGCGTCGCCAGCAGCGCTTCCACGAACTTGGGATTGCGCTTGACCGCGCAGAGGGCAAAGGCGCGCATCGTATCGGCACCACCCAGCGCAGTACGCTTGAGCGCGGCCTTGACGGCAGCGTCGGGCACGTTCCACCAGCCTGGGCCAGTCGCCAGGGCCGGAGCGGTCATCGATGCCATGGCCAGCACGGCCAGTGTCGCCTTTGCAAACTTCCTCATTCTGCAGCCTCCATCATTGAACCAGTACCCTGCTTCTCGATGATGCGGCGCTCCATCTCGGGGCGGAAATGCCGGATCAGGCCCTGGATGGGCCAGGCGGCGGCATCGCCCAGAGCGCAGATGGGTTGCCCTTCGACCTGTTTGGTGACTTCGTACAGCGTATCGATCTCGCTGATATCGGCAGCGCCAGTGCGCATGCGCTCCATGACGCGCCACATCCAGCCCGTACCTTCGCGGCACGGCGTGCACTGGCCGCAGCTCTCATGCTTGTAGAAATAGCTGAGGCGGCTGATCGCCTGAACGATGTCGGTGGACTTGTCCATGACGATGATGGCGGCAGTGCCGAGACCCGATCCGACGTCCTTCAGCCCGTCGAAATCCATCGGCGCGTCGATGATCTGCGCGGCAGGCACCAGCGGCACCGACGATCCGCCGGGGAGGACCGCCAGCAGATTGTCCCCGCCGCCGCGAATGCCGCCACCCTGCCGCTCGATCAGTTCGCGGAAGGGGATGCTCATGGCTTCCTCGACCACGCAGGGCTTTTCGACATGCCCGCTGATCTGGAACAGCTTGGTGCCCTTGTTGTTCTCGCGACCGAAGCTCGCGAACCAGGCTGCGCTGCGGCGCAGGATCGTCGGCACCACCGCGATCGATTCGACATTGTTGACCGTGGTCGGGCAGCCATAGAGGCCTGCGCCTGCCGGAAACGGCGGCTTGAGCCGGGGCTGGCCCTTCTTGCCCTCGAGGCTCTCGATCATCGCGGTCTCTTCGCCGCAGATATAGGCACCTGCACCGCGATGGACGAACACGTCGAAATCATAGCCGGACTTGGACGCGTTCTTTCCGATCAAGCCCGCTTCATAGGCCTCGTCGACCGCTGCCTGCAGCACCTCGGCCTCGCGGATATACTCGCCGCGCACGTAGATATAGGCGGCACGAGCGCGCATCGCGAACCCGGCGATCAGCGCGCCTTCGATCAACTTGTGCGGATCGTGGCGCAGGATTTCGCGGTCCTTGCAGCTGCCCGGCTCGGATTCGTCGGCATTGATGACCAGGAAGCTCGGACGGCCGTCCTTCGATTCCTTGGGCATGAAGCTCCATTTCATGCCGGTGGGGAAACCCGCACCGCCACGACCCCGCAGGCCCGAAGCCTTGACCTCGTCGATGATCCGGTCCTGGCCCCAGGCGATCAGGTCCTTGGTATTGTCCCAGTCGCCGCGCGCCTGAGCCGCCTTCAGATTCCATGGCTGATAGCCATAGACATTGGTGAAGATGCGATCCTTGTCAGCGAGACTCACGACTGATTACCTCCCGAGCGGCTGCGGCTGAAAATGCCGGAACCGCCGAACAAAAACGCCAAAATCGCCCAGACCACCCATCCGTCGCCCTGAACGAACTTGAAGATCGCCAGCGCCAGAAAGATGATGCCGAGCAGCGGGACCCCGGCCTTGACCGGCGTCGTCATCCCCATTCACCCCGATAGTCATGATTGGCATCGATCATCTGCTTGAGCGTGGTCGGCCCGCCTTCGGGTTCGCTGGTGTGACGGCCCGGAATCTGCGTGCCCGGCTTGGGGCTATCGCCCGCCGCCAGTGCTTCGAGGCTGCCGATCGTGCGATCGTAGTCCAGATCCTCGAAATTGTCGTCGTTGATCTGCACCATCGGCGCATTGGCACAATTGCCCATGCACTCGACCTCGGTTAGCGTGAACAGCCCGTCGGGCGTGGTCTTGCCCTTGACCAGACCCTTGTTGGCGCAGGCGGCCATCACATCGTCCGATCCGCGCAGCAGGCACGGCGTCGTGCCGCAGACCTGCACGTGATAGCGGCCCACGGGCGCGAGATTGTACATCGTGTAGAAGCTCGCGACCTCGTAGGCGCGGATATAGGGCAT
>CAXRCQ010000283.1:0-7818 GCA_964228845.1 Blastomonas sp. | reverse complement strand
AGCGAGCAACTGGGGCGTACCTTTCACGCGCAGATCCTGATGCTGAGCAACGATTTGAACGGCGCGAGCGAGGTCGGCGGGCTGTTCCTCCACCCCGCGGCACGCGCCGGCGGGCTCGGGCTCCTGCTTGCCCGTTCGCGTTACCTGTTCATCGCGCGCCACCGCGCGCGCTTTGCCGACCGCATCCTGGCCGAACTGCGCGGGATCATCGACGATGCCGGGGATTCGCCCTTCTGGGACAGCATTGCCGGGCGCTTCTTCGGCATGAGCTTCGACGAGGCGGACACGTTCAATGCGCTGCACGGCAACCAGTTCATCGCCGATCTGATGCCCAAGCACCCGGTCTATGTCGCGATGCTCTCCGACAGTGCGCGCCATGTACTCGGTCGCCCCAATGTCAGCGGCCGAGCGGCGATGCGGATGCTGGAAAATGAAGGCTTTGCGCACGAAAATTATGTCGACATCTTCGATGGCGGCCCGACCATGACCGCGCGCACCGACCAGGTCCATTCGATCCGTAACGCCCGCGATGCGAAGATCGCAGGCCTTGGCGATGGCGGCAAGGTCTCGCTGGTCGCCTCGGGCCGCCTCGCCGACTTCCGCTGCGCCTATGGCAAGGTGGCCGATGGTAACGAGGGTGTGACGCTGGATGCAAAAACGGCAGAGGTGCTGCGCGTCGGATCAGGCGATAGCGTGCGCTGGATCGAGAGATAGGCACAAAACACCCCTCTCCCTTGAGGGGAGAGGGCTGCGAAGCCTTAATGAGCGAAGCGAATTTAGGCGAAGCTGGGTGAGGGTGAAGATGCGCCGCCGGTAGCGAGCAACACCCTCATCCAACTCCGCCTAGCCAGCAAGCTGGCAAGGCTTCGTATCCTTCTCCCCTCAAGGGAGAAGGTGTAGGATCAGGAAGAAACATGCTCACCGAGATCAATTTCGACGGAATCATCGGCCCCAGCCACAATTATGCGGGCCTCAGCCTCGGCAATATCGCCTCGGCCAGCAACGCCGGTTCGGTCAGCGAACCGCGCGCGGCGGCGCTGCAGGGCATCGCCAAGATGCGCGCCAATATCGCGCTCGGGCTGGCCCAGGGCTTCTTCATGCCGCTCGACCGGCCCAACGCCGCCTGGCTCGAGAGCCTTGCGACGGATGTGGCCCACGCCGAGCCGCATCTGCGCGCGGCGGCTTTCTCTGCCTCGTCGATGTGGGCCGCCAATGCCGCCACCGTCTCTCCTGCCCCCGATACCGTCGATGGCCGCTGCCATCTGACCGTGGCCAATCTCATGACCATGCCGCATCGCAGCCACGAATGGACCGGCACGCTGACGCAGCTCAAGCTCGCCTTTGCCGACGAGCGCCATTTCGCGGTGCACGGTCCCGTTCCCGCCCCGTTCGGCGACGAGGGCGCGGCCAATCACATGCGCCTGTGCGAACGACACGACAGGACCGGCGTCGAGATTTTCGTCTATGGCAAGACGGGCGGCCCCTTCCCCGCGCGCCAGCATGTCGAGGCGGGCAAGGCGATTGCGCGGCGGCACGGGCTCGCGGCGGAGCGCACGCTGTTCCTCCAGCAGAGCGAGACTGCGATCGCGGCCGGCGCGTTCCACAACGATGTCGTCGCGGTCGCCAACGAGGGCGTGCTGTTCACGCACGAACAGGCGTTCGAGGACCGCGACGCCGCTTATGCCGCGATCCGCGCTGCCTTTTCGTCGGTCCAGATTGTCGAGGTGCCTGGCAGCGCGGTGTCGCTTGCCGATGCGATCAGAAGCTATCTGTTCAACGCCCAGCTCGTCTCCCTGCCCGATGGCGGTCAGGCGCTGGTGCTGCCATCCGAATCGCAGGAAGTGCCCGCCGTCTGGCAGTGGCTGGAGGCGATGGTCGCGGGCAACGGGCCGATTCGGCGGCTGGTGCCGGTCAATGTCCGCCAATCGATGGCCAATGGCGGCGGCCCGGCCTGCCTCAGGCTCCGTGTGGTTGCCGACCCCAACACGGTCGATCCGCGCTTCATTGCGACGCCCGAGAAGCTCGATGCGGTCGAGAACGTCATCGCCGCACACTGGCCCGAGCGGATCACACCCGGCGATCTCGCGGACCCGGCGCTCACCGAATCGGTGCGCGCGGCGCGCTTTGCCCTGCTCCGTTCGCTCAACCTGGACGAGCTCGCCTGACCTGTCGGCAGGCTTTACAGTTTAACGCTTTATTCACTATCGTGACCCGCAGAAAACTGCCCTTGGCACAGGGCTTGCGGGGGAATGCCCATGTTCGAGAAGATCCGTCGCCTCTTCATCATCAAGACAAAGTTCGAGGTGTATCTGATCACCTATGCCCTGGCGCTGGGGGCCTGCGAGCGCGGCAAGCTCTATCTCGATCAATATCCCGGCTATGGCGGCTGGCTTCTGTTCGTCGCGTGCACCGGCGCGGTGTTCATGGCGGGCGCCAAGATGCTCGACGCGATCGATTACCAGAAGGCGTACGGGCCCGAGTAGCGATGTGGGCAAGTGGAGAGCTTCTGTTGCCCGGTGCTCTCCAAACCGCTGAACTCCGCTTCTGTTGCCCGGTGGGTTCAACCGCGCTCTTGCTTTATAACTCTTGGCCGTTAGGCCGCTGAATTATGCAGCGAGGGCGAGTGCGTCATTGTCATTGGCACTTATCGTTTTTGAGCCTTTAACGGGTTACTCAGCCCGGACGAAAACACCGCTTTTCAACACACGTCGATCCTAGTTCGGCCCCGTCAAAAGCCCCGTTTGCACGGGGATCATGGTGGAGCCGCCGGGTACCGCCCCCGGGTCCGCTGTGCCTATTGCACGCCGCAATTTATCGTCATAGCCGGACGAACCGGCAGGAACCCATATAGCGATGCTTTGGTGAATGGGAAGTGAGCGGCGGGAGAATTTCGGCTCTCCACCTATCCCCTCCCCGCCTTGAAAGCCCTCCCCCTTGATGGGGGAGGGTCGGGTGTGGGTGTTGGTGCCGGATCGAGCTGCGATAAAAGGACGCACCCTCACCCTCACAGCTGCGACTAAGGCAGCAAGCTACCAAGTCTCGCTGCCTCTCCCATCAAGAAAGAGGCGTTCAGCGCAATACGTTCTTCTGATCGCTTACTTCTTCAGCAGATCCCGGATTTCCGCGAGCAGTTCCACCTCGCTCGGCCCCTTGGGCGCGGCCGGCTCCTCGGGCTTCTTGAACATCTTGTTGGCGCTGCGGACGATCAGGAAGATGATGAAGGCCAGGATGAGGAAGTTGATGATGACGGTGACGAACTGGCCGTAGCCGAACAGGGCAACGCCGGCCTTTTTCAGCTCGGCATAATTGTCCAGCGAGCCGGTATAGCCCTCGGGCACCGGGCCGAGCATGATGAAATAGCTCGAAAAGTCCGCCCCGCCAAAGATCGCGCCGACCACCGGCATGATGATGTCCTCGGTCAGCGACGTGGTGATCGTCGCAAAGGCCGCGCCGATGATCACCGCGACCGCCAGATCGAGCACATTGCCGCGCGCGATAAATGCCTTGAATTCCTGAAGCACGTCTTTCCCCTTTTGCTGTCAGCAGATGGCCCTATAATCGCCGACAACGTGCCGATGTCGAGCCTGTTGCAGGAGGGGCGTGTAAAACATGGTCTTGCAGCTTTGCCGTATTAACACGATATAACGGTCGCGCGTTATCAACCGGAGGGAATTACTGACTATGCGTATCACCCGTTATGCCCTGCCCCTGCTGGCAGCGCTGTCGCTCACCGCGTGCGGCATCAACTCGGTCCCCACGGCGGAAGAGAATGCCAAGGCGAAATGGGCCGATGTGGAAAACCAGTATCAGCGCCGCGCCGATCTGGTGCCGAATCTGGTATCGACGGTGAAGGCAGGGGCTGCGTCCGAAGAAAAAATCCTGACCCAGGTCACCGAAGCGCGAGCCCGCGCGACTGCGATCAACGTCACCACGGACGACCTGTCCGACCCCGAAACCTTCGAAAAGTTCAGCCAGGCGCAGAACCAGCTGACCCAGGCGCTGGGCCAGCTGCGCACCGTGGTCGAGGCCTATCCGCAGCTGCAGAGCCAGCAGAATTTCACCACGCTGATGAGCCAGCTCGAAGGCACCGAGAACCGCATCTCGGTCGCCCGGCGCGACTATAACGAGGCGGTGCGCGAATATAACACCACCATCCGGACCTTCCCCGATTCGATTGGCGCGAACCTGATCCATGGGGCCAAGCCGATGGTGCCGTTCAAGGCGACCACCGAAGGTGCCGAAGAAGCGCCCAAGGTCGATTTCGGCCAGTGAGCCGCGCACCCGCCCTTGCGGGTGGCGTGAAGCAGTGGCTCGGCCAGTGGCTTGCGGTAACGCTGCTGCTGGTCGCCGCTGCGCACAGCGTCGCCATCGCGCAGACCTTCCCCAAGCTCACCGGCCGCGTGGTCGACGAGGCGAACCTGCTCGACGCTGCTCAGGAAGCATCGCTCACCGCCAAGCTGGAGGCGCTCGAGAAGCAGTCGACGCGCCAACTCGTCGTCGTCACCCTGCCCGATCTGCAGGGATACGAGATCGAGGAATATGGCTATCAGCTCGGTCGCAAATGGGGCATCGGCCAGGCGGAACAGGGCTCGCTGGAAAAGGACAATGGCGCGCTGCTGATCGTCGCGCCAAACGAACGCAAGGTGCGGATCGAGGTCGGCTATGGCCTGGAGGGCGTGTTGACCGACGCACTGTCGAGCGTCATCATCCAGCAGGACATATTGCCGCGCTTTCGCGACAAGGACATGCCCGGCGGCATCGCGACGGGCACCGATGCGATCATCACCCAGCTGACCCTGCCCGAGGAAGAGGCGCGCGCCTATGCTGCCAAGGTCGAAGAGGAATCGCGCAAGGCCAGCGATGGTGATGGCTTCGGGCTCTTCATCTTCTGGCTGATCATCATGTTCTTCTTTTTCGTCCTGCCGATCATCCTCGGTTCGCGTGGCAAAGGAAGCCGCTATCGAGGCTCTAGCGTGGGCGGCATCACGACATGGGGCGCGTCTTCGGGCTCGTCCTGGGGCGGCTCATCAGGCTCGTCCTGGGGTGGCGGCGGTTTCAGCGGAGGTGGCGGCAGCTTCGGCGGCGGCGGCTCCTCGGGCGGATGGTGAGGCATCATGGCAAAGGTTGAAAGCGTGAGCCCTGACGAGCATTGCATCGTCACTGCAGCCGTGGGTGAGGCCGAAAAGCAGACCGATGGCGAGATCGTCACCGTCATCGCGCAGAATTCGGACGATTATCGCGAAACGCCGATCTACTGGGCGGTGGCTGCGATGTTCCTTGCGCTGGCCTGTATTGCGGTCTTTCCCGAATGGTTCGAAGGGCTGCTGAGCTTCGCCACTGGCGGCTGGCAGCATGTCTATACCCCCAGCGAATATCTCACCCTGGTGATGCTGCTGCTCGCCGCCAAGTTCGCCGCTGTCCACCTGATCGTCGGATGGAAGCCGCTGCGGCTGGCGATGACGCCCTCGGCTGTAAAGCAGGCCAGGGTCCGCGCGCGCGCGGTCAACCTGTTCCGGGTGAGCGCAGAGAAGCGCACGCAGGGCCTTACCGGCGTGCTGATCTATCTCTCGATGGCCGAGCATCGCGCCGAGATCGTCGCCGACAGTGCGATCGCTGCCAAGGTCAGCCCCGATGTCTGGGGCGAGGCGATGGCCGACATGATCACCGAACTGCGTGCGGGCCGCGCGGGCGAAGGCATGGCGGCGGCGGTGCGCGATGTCGGAAAGGTGCTCGCCGAGCATTTCCCGAAGACAACCGACAATCCCAACGAGCTGCCCGATCGGCTGATCGAGCTTTGAGGCTCGGACCATTGCGCGAAAGCCTTTTCCTCGTCACCCCCGCGAAGGCGGGGGGCCCGCTTTTGCTCGGTTCGCGAATTGAAAGCGGGGTTTCCGCGTTGGCGGGAATGACGACCACAGGAGCAATACCCCAATGACCCACGCCGCCATGAACGATCCTGAAGAAACCGTCTGGCAGGGCCGCTTCATCACCACCAAGAGGCGCGGCACATGGGAATATGTCTCGCGCAGCCGGGGCATCGGTGCAGCGGTCATCCTGGCCGTGCACGACGGCGCGGTCGTGCTGGTGGAACAGTTCCGCGTGCCGCTCGGCCGCAAGTGCCTGGAACTGCCCGCCGGGCTGATCGGCGACGAGACCAGCGGCGAAGCGCCCGAACTGGCCGCAGCACGTGAACTCGAGGAAGAGACCGGCTTTCGCGCCGGACGGATCGAAAATCTCGGCGCGTTCTTTTCCTCGCCCGGCATGGTCAGCGAATGTTTCCACCTGATGCGCGCGCACGATCTGGAGCGGGTGCATGCAGGCGGCGGCGTGGCGGGCGAGGACATCACGGTGCATGTCGTGCCGCTGGCCGAGCTGGATGCCTTCATCACCGCCAAGCGAGGCGAAGGCTGCGGTATGGATGTGAAGCTGCTGCTGTTGCTCGGAGCGAAGATGCTGGGCTGACCGACGTTCCGATCAGCCCGATCTCTCGTTCAACCCTTGCCTTTGGTCTTGGTCTTTCCCGCCTCGCTATTGGCGGTGATGAAGTCGATGATCATGCCCGCAATATCCTTGCCAGTCGCATTTTCTATCCCCTCCAGCCCCGGCGAACTGTTCACCTCCATGATCACCGGGCCGTGATTCGAGCGCAGGATATCGACCCCAGCGACGTTCAGTCCCATCACCTTGGCCGCGCGCACCGCGGTCGAGCGTTCTTCCGGCGTGATCTTGATCGCCCTGGCGCTGCCGCCCCGGTGCAGGTTGGAGCGGAAATCGCCCTTGGCCCCGGTGCGCATCATCGATGCGACGACCTTGCCGCCGATCACGAAGATGCGGATGTCGCTGCCATCGGCCTCCTTGATGAATTCCTGCACCAAGATGTTGACGTTCGCGCCGCGGAACGCCTCGATCACCGACTTGGCCGATTTCTCGGTCTCGCCCAGCACGACACCGATGCCTTGCGTGCCTTCGAGCAGCTTGATGACGACGGGCGCACCACCGACGATCTTGAGCACCTCGTCGGTCTGCTTGGGATCGTGCGCAAAGGCGGTGACCGGCAGGCCCAGGCCATGCTTGGCGAATATCTGCATCGAGCGCAGCTTGTCGCGCGAACGGCCGATGGCGACGCTCTCGTTGAGCGACCACACGCCCATCATCTCGAACTGGCGCAGCACGGCTAGGCCATATTGGGTGATCGATGCACCGATGCGCGGGATGACCGCATCATATCTGGCAAGCGGCTCGCCATGATATTGCGCGCCGGGCCGGTGCGATGTGACATTGAGCGTCACCCGCAGCGTGTTGAGTATATCGATCTCGTGCCCGCGGTCGCGCGCTGCCTCGCACAGGCGCACATGCGAATAGAGATTGGCGTTGCGCGCCAGCATCGCGATCTTCATCGGAGGTACTTCATCTGTCGGTTTCCTCTGGCAGGCCGAGCGTCCATTTGCGCGCGCAATCGACGCGGAAGCCGCGCCGCAGCGCCCGGCGGCCAATCAAGATGGGGACGTTCATGGTGTTTCGGTTGGCCAAGGTCATGTGCCCCTTCCAGCGCACGCTACCAAGGATCATCGTCGTTTCTATGACATAGCGCAGTTCGATCGCACCGTTCGAGCTCTTGACGCTGCGCTGTTCGACGCCCGGGGCGCGATATTTGCGCGCAGCCTCGCCGCGATGCGCGCGGAACCAGAACTCGACGATCAACTGACCGTCGATCGTCAACGGTTTGACGCGCGTCGCGTGGATGGAAGAGGTTGCGGCCCCGGTGTCGATCTTGGCCTTGATCTTCGACAGGCCAAGATCGGGCAGGTCGACGCATTC
>CAXRCQ010000282.1:0-11228 GCA_964228845.1 Blastomonas sp. | reverse complement strand
ACGCTGCCGGCCTTGCGCACCACCGATGGTGTCGAGACCAAGTGGAACAACTTCATGGCGGGCTTCGCCACCAACCTGTCTGCCGTGCGCAGCGAATCCGATGCGGCGACCGCACTGGACGAAGGCGCGCGGAGGCGGCGCGATGCAATGTCGGGCGTCGATCTCGACCGCGAGGCTGCCGACCTGATCCGGCTGCAACAGGCCTATGAGGCCTCGGCGCGGGTCATCCAGGTCGCGCGCGAGACCATGCAAACCATTTTGAACGTGTTCTGAGGTCGAGGTAGGTCGATATGGTCCAGTCGGTTAATCGCTATCGCGCTCCCGCAGAAGTCACCCAGCAGGTGCGGATCAGCCGCGCCATTGCCGACCAGCAGGCGCTGGTGGGCGGTGAAAGCCGCATCGCACGGCCTTCGAACGACCCCAAGGCGTGGCTCGAAGCGGCCAATATCTCGCGCTTCCAGTCGGACGAGGCTGCCTGGACCAACAATCTGGGCCGCGCCGACACGCGCGCCAACCAGGCCGAGGCCAGCCTCAACACGATCGTCAGCGGACTCATCCGCACGCGCGAACTGCTGCTGTCCGCCAATACCGGCACAATCAGCCCAACCGACCCGCAGGTCCTGGCGCTCGAAGTCAACGGACTTGCCAACGATTTCAACGATGCCCTGGGCCAGCGCGACAATTTCGGCGGCCAGCTGTTCGGCACCGGCCAGGTCATCCGCATTCCGATGGGCGATACCCGGTTTGTCATTGCCGCGCCCAATCTGGAAGAGGTGCACGACAATATCGATGTCGGCGGCGGCACCACCAAGACGCTTTCCGAGATCATGTCCGACACCGAGGCCGCGATCAGCGACACCGGCCCTACCGGGCAGGCTGCGCGCGATGCACAGTTGCACGCGCTCGATGGCGCGATCGACCGCATCACGGCATTGCTCACGCGGCAGGGCGTGGTGAAGAACACGATCGAGTCGGCGCGCGAGGAATTGCAGCAGAGCAACCTCTCGCTCGCGTCGCGCAAGTCCGAGCTGGTCGATGCCAATGTCGCCGAGGCGCTGACCCGGCTGCAGACGCTGCTCACCAATCTTCAGGCGACCCAGGCGGTCTATGCGAAGATTTCGCAGCAGTCGCTGCTCGATTATCTGCGCTGATCTGCGCCCGGGTTAACGAGAAAGCTCAAGCTGTTAACCCTGTTTTGCCCTTAACCACGATCGGCAAAAGCCGTTCTACGATCTGAACGGGCCGATTTTCGGCCCGCATTGCGCCCGCTGAGAGCAGCGCAGTGCCAGGATCAAGGGAACCGCGATGTTCGCAGCAATTGGCTTTGTCGTCCTGATTGTCATGGTGTTCGGCGGCTTCATCCTGGCCGGGGGCAGCATGGGCGTCATCCTGCACGCCCTTCCCCTGGAAATGATGATCATCGGCGGCGCGGCAGCGGGCTCGATGCTGATCGGAAATTCCGGATCGCACATCAAGGCAATCGGCGGCGGCGTCATGACCGCATTCAAGGGCTCGAAATACAAGAAGCAGGATTTTCTCGACTGCATCTTCCTGGTCTCGAAGCTGATGAAGATGCTGCGCACCGAAGGCCCGGTGGCGCTGGAGCCGCATATCGAGGACCCCAAGAGCTCGTCGGTCTTTTCCGAATATCCCACGCTGCTCAAGGATTCGACGCTGATCCACCTGATCTGCGATTCGCTCCGCCTCGTCGTGGTCTCGTCGGGCCAGCTCGATCCGCATGCGGTGGAGGACGTCGTCGATCAGGCGATCAAGACGCACCATCATGAAGCGGTGGGCCCTGCCGATGGCCTGCAAAACCTCGCCGACGCATTGCCCGCACTCGGGATCGTCGCGGCCGTGCTCGGGATCGTCAAGACCATGGGATCGATCGACAAGCCGCCGGAAATCCTGGGCGAGATGATCGGTTCGGCACTGGTCGGTACGTTCCTGGGGATTTTCCTCGCCTATGGCCTGGTCGGCCCGCTGGCCAATCGCTGCAAGCAGGTAATCGAGGCTGACGGCGCGATGTACCATGTCGCCAAGCAGATCATCATCGCCTCGCTGCACGGCCACCCGCAGCCGCTGGTGATCGAGGCTGCACGCTCGAGCCTGGGCCATGCCAACCAGCCGACCTTTGCCGATGTGTTCGACGGCATGCGGGGCCGCTAAGCCATGGCCGCCAAGCGCAAGTCCGATCCGGTGGAGAATGTCCGCCCGATCATCGTCAAGAAGGTCATCGAGGAAGGCCATGGCGGCCATCATGGCGGCGCCTGGAAGGTGGCCTATGCCGACTTCGTGACGGCAATGATGGCCTTCTTCCTGCTGATGTGGCTGCTTGGCGCGACCGAGGAAAAGGACCGCAAGGCAATTGCCGACTATTTCGCGCCGACCATCGTCGAGCTGAAATCCGGCAGCGCCGGCTCCAACGGGCTGTTCGGCGGCGAATCGATCGTCGGCCGCGACGACTATCCCAATCGCGCCGGGCAGACTGGCACGCAGTCGATCACCATCCCGCAGGACGCCACGGGTACCGCCGATGAATCCGGTAACAGCCAATATGCCACGCTGACCGAAGAGCAGAAGGCGGCGATGAAGAAGGTGCAGCAGCTGGCCGAGAAGGAAAAGTTCGAGAAGCTGAAAAAGCAGCTCGAGGAACGCCTGGGCAGCAGCGAGCAGCTGAGCAAGTTGCTGAAGAACGTGCGCTTCACCGACACGCGCGAAGGCTTGCGCATCGATCTTGTGGACGAGGCCAATTTCAGCATGTTCGCTCTTTCGACCGACAAGCTGGTACCCAAGGCCGCGGACTTGCTGAAGGAAGTCGCGCAGGTCATCAACGGCATGCCCAATCCGGTCATCATCCGCGGCCATACCGACTCGCTGCCCTATGCCTCGGGCAAGACCATGAACAACTGGATGCTCTCGACCAGCCGTGCGGAAGCGACGCGCCGGGCGCTGGTGATCGGCGGGATCAATCCGGGTCAGGTGCACCGCATCGAGGGCGTTGCGGACAAGGAGCCGTACAACCCGATGGATCGCAACGATCCGGCTAACCGCCGCATCTCGATCACCCTGGCCTTTACCGATGCTGCCAAGGGCGAAGGCCCTGCACCGGGAGCCAGGGCACCCGGCGGCATGCCGTCACGCCCGGTGCCCGCGCCGCTGCCCTCCAAATAGGGGCGCGACCGGGCTCGGGATCAACCGGCAAGCTTTTCCGAGATTTCGAGCATGGTGATGGCGGCGCGGGCAGCGTCGCCACCCTTGTCCTTCTCGTCCTTCCTCGCACGGGTCAGCGCCTGCGCCTCGTTCTCGACGGTCAGGATGCCGTTGCCGATCGGCAGGCCGTCGAGCGTCAGCGCCATGATCGCGCGGGCGCTTTCATTCGACACCACCTCGAAATGATAGGTCTCGCCGCGGATGATCACGCCGATCGCGACATAGCCGTCAAAGCGCTGCGTTTCCGACGCCATGGCGATCGCCGCCGGAATCTCGAGCGCGCCCGGCACGGTCAGCGTTTCATGGCTGTGCCCCGCCGCCTTGATCGCGGCGCGCGCGCCTTCGAGCAGCAGGTCGTTGAGATGGTCGTAGAAGCGAGCCTCGACAATGAGGAAATGCGCCATGGTTCAATTGTCCTGTATGCAATCGGAAAGGGATGAGCGTTCAGCCGGCTGTCCAGGCCGCGACCTCGCCAGCAACGGTATTGGCCGCCTGGTTCAATGCAGCGCCCACCGTCACCGCGTCAACCGTCGCGACCGGAACGCTCGCCTCGAAGCGCTGCTTGCGAAGCGGGCTGCCCGGCTTGCGCACCACCGCGTCGAAGCGGACGATTGCGGCGCGCCTGTCCTCGTCATAGCCGAAGCGATGGAGCTGGCCCGAAAGCATCGTGCTCCGCTCGGCCCCGGTCTCGACCTGATCGAGCACCAGCCGTCCGCTCCTGGCCGCGAGCGTCTCGGCGAGCACGGTGCGGAACAGCCGCGCGGGCTTGTCGGCCCAGATGGCGTCCTTGACATAGGCGATCGCGCTGTCGCTGACCTGCACCGGCACGCGCACCTGGTCGAGCGTTCGCTCGACACTCGGCACCTCGACGACGATCGCATCGGTGACCGAGGCGGACGCCATCGATCCGGCAGAGGGGGTGGCACTCGACGTCAGCACGAGCAGCTGCGGCGGTGCCTCCGACCCGAAGCTGACACATCCGGCGAGCAACGCACAGGCAGCCCCGGCAGCCAGCAGCGAACGGAAGGAAGCGGTCATGCAGGGGCCTCTCAATTCTTCGGCTTGTAGTCGGGCAGTGGCGGCGCGCTCAGCAATCCGCCAGCGCCTTCCTGATCGATCTTTTCGGTAATCGCGGTCAGCGCTTTCGCGGTCACGCGCAGGTCGCGCACCAGCGCCTCCGTCTCGGGCAGCGTCGTGGTCGAGAACTGGCGCAGCCCCGGCTTGGCCTCTTCCATCGTCTCGGTCAGCTTGACCAGCGCCTTGTCGGTATCCGCCAGCGTCTTGGCGAGCTGGCGCGCCAGCGGACGCCCTTCGCTGTCGAGCACCTCCTTGGTCGATTGCGCCGTCATGCCGAGCTGCTCTGCAGCGACACCCGCCTTGGCCAGCGTAACGCGCAGTTCGGCGAGCGCGGCACGCATCTCGGGGGCGCTGTCGGCCAGTTCACCGGTCAGACGGCCGGAATTCTTGAGCAGCACCGCAATCGACTTCTGGTTCTCGTCGGACAGTACCTGGGTGAAGCGTTCGGTCAGCGTCGCAAGCCGTTCCAGCAGCAGCGGCGCGTTGTTGAGCAGCTCGCCCAGCGCGCCGGGCTTGGTCGGGATGACCGGAACACCCTCGGGACCCGGCTCGGTAATGGCTGGTGCACCCTGCTTGGCGCCGTCGAGCTGGATCTGCGACACGCCGGTAAAGCCCACGCCCTGGATGGTCGCGGTGGTGCCTTCGAGGATGGGCACATGCGCATCGACCTCGATCCGCACGCGCACGAACTGCGGGTCCTTGGCCCAGAGCGCGATCTCGGTCACCTGGCCCGAGGGCACGCCCGAATAGGCCACGACCGAACCCTTGGCGATGCCGTCGACCGAGGTCTTGAAGAAGATGTCATAAGGTTGGCGGTCGGTCTCGCCCAGGCCTGCCAGCCAGATGACAAAGGCGGCAATGCCCGCCAGCAGCACCAGGGTGACGGTCCCCACCCAGACATGATTGGCGCGTGTTTCCATGGCGTTGGTTATGCCCCTGATGTTCCAATAGTGTAAACCGCCAAAGCGGCGGCGGTGTTCCAGATGGTCATCGCAGGAACCCCCGGCTCTTGCTGCTGGCCGGAAGCCGCTTCTGCTTCAGCTCCTCGTCGGCATGGCTGACGGCGGCGGCGCGACCGCGCGGGCCGTTGAAATATTCCTGGATCCAGGGATGATCGGTGGCGAGCAGCTCAGGGATCGTGCCGATGGCGATCACCTTCCTGTCCGCCAGCACCGCGACCCGGTCGCAGATCTCGTGCAGCGTATCGAGATCGTGCGTGATCAGGAACACCGTCAGCCCCAGCGTGCGTTGCAATTCGCGGGTCAGCGCGTCGAAGCGCGCCGCGCCGATCGGGTCGAGCCCGGCGGTCGGTTCGTCGAGGAACAGCACATCGGGGTCGAGCGCCAGCGCGCGCGCCAGGCCGGCGCGCTTCTTCATCCCGCCAGAAAGCTCGGACGGGTATTTGTCTGCCGCATCCTCGGGCAGGCCCGACAGCGCGATCTTGTACAAGGCAATCTCGCGCCGCAGCGTGCGGGAGATATGCGGATAGAATTCCGCGAGCGGCACCATCACGTTTTCCGCCACGGTGAGCGTCGAGAACAGCGCTCCCCCCTGGAACAGCACGCCCCAGCGGCTGCGGATCGAGACATCCTCTTCCTCGCCGTCGAGGATCGATTCGCCGAGCACCTCGATCCGCCCGGCATCGGGGCGCTGCAGGCCGATGACCGAACGCATGAGCACCGATTTGCCGGTGCCGGAGCCGCCGACCACGCCCAGGATCTCGCCATGCCGCACGTCGAGCGACAGATCCTCATGCACCACCTGCTCGCCGAAGCTGTTGGTCAGCCCGGTGATGCGGATGGCGACATCGCAGTCCTTTTCGCGCGCGGCACTCATCCCCAGCCGATCTCCGTGAAGAATACCGCGAAGAATGCGTCGAGGACGATGACCATGAAGATCGCCTGCACCACGGCGGCAGTCGTGCGCGCGCCCACCTCCTCGGCATTGCCGCGCACCTGCATGCCCTGATAGCAGCCGGCAAGCGCGATGATCAGCCCGAAGACCGGGGCCTTGATCATGCCGACATAGAAATCGGTGATCGGCACGACCTCCTGGATGCGCACGATGAAGGTCGCGGGCGGAATCTCGAGCACGACCCAGCACAGGAACGCGCCCCCGATCATCGCGACGATCATCGAATAGAAACCGAGCAGGGGCATCATCAGCACGGCGGCAGTGACGCGCGGCAGCACCAGAGCCTCGACCGGAGAGACGCCGATGGTGCGCATCGCATCGACTTCCTCGGTCAGCTTCATCGTGCCGATCTGCGCGGCAAAGGCGCTGCCCGACCGGCCCGCGACCATGATCGCGGTCATCAGCACGCCCAGTTCGCGGATGGTCAGCCGACCCACGAGATTGACGGTGAACACCTCCGCCCCGAACTGGCGCAGCTGCACCGCGCCCTGCTGTGCGATGACGATGCCGATCAGGAAGCTCATCAGCCCGACAATGCCGAGCGCAGAGACGCCCACCAGCTCGAAATGGCGCACCGTCGCGGCCCAGCGAATGCGGCGCGGATGCGCGATCAGCGAGATGACCGATCGCACCAGCGCGCCGAAAAAGCCCAGCATGCCCAGCATCGAACCCAATGCGGTCATCGTCGCCTCGCCGACGCTTCCCAGCGCCCGGCTGATGACATTGGGCCGGTGCGGCGGCTCGACATCGCTGATGTCCGATCGGCCCACCGCCTCGACCAGACGGCTGCCCGATTCGCTGAGGTTCACGATCTCGCAGCGGTGATCGCGCGCCAGCCGATAGACCAGCCAGGCCCCCACCGTATCGATATGTCCGGCATCGGCCATGTCGATCAGCCCGACCGGCTGGTCGATCGTCTTCAGTCGCCGGTCCAGATCGGCAATGGTGGTGATGTCGAGATTGCCGGAAAAGCGCAGCACCGCGCCGGTCTCACCGCGCTCTTCGATCGCAAAATCCGCCGGGGCACCCATATGTCGCCCTTCTTGTGCGATAAACGGTGCGATCACAAGCACCTTGGCGCGCATTTGGTCGCAGCAAGATTTGACATCATGAAGGGCCATACGCCGCACGCGCCTGCTTGTTTCCCGCAATATTGGCGTTAATGCTCACCCGCGTGGGGGAGAGGCTGGCCTTTTACGACATGGATCGGACGATTACCGTCCACCCCACCTATGCGCGTTTCCTGCTATGGATGGCGCTGCGCCATGCCCCCTGGCGGCTATTGCTCCTGCCGCTCTCGCTGCTCGCGGCCATCGGCTATGTGCTGCGCCTGGTCAGCCGCGACCAGCTCAAGCAGGTCAACCAGAAGCTGCTGCTCGGCAATCTTCGCCTCGCCTGGCTGGCCGAGCCCATGGCGGCGCATGCCGACCATGTCTTCGCCACCAATATCCGCCCCGGCGCGCTGGAGCAGATCGCAGCCGACCGCGCCGAGGGCTATCGCATCGTCATCGCCACCGCCTCGTACCGGCTCTATGTCGAGGCGATCGCGCGGAGGCTGGGCATAGAGGACGTGATCGCGACCGACCTTGTCTCCTCGCACGGAACGGTGCAGGCAAGGATCGCGGGGCATAATTGCTATGGTCCGCACAAGGCCGAGATGATCGCCGCCTGGATGGCCGAGCATGGGCTGGATCCTGCGCTGTGCACCATTCGCTGCTATTCGGACCATGTCTCGGACATTCCGATGCTCGAACTGGCGCACGAGGCATTCGTCACCAACGCGCATATGCCGATGCGCGTCGTCGCGCGCGAACGCGGCTGGCCCGAGATCGACTGGCCCGGCGCACTCGCGCCGCCACGCGGGGTGGCGCAACCGGGCATCACCGGCTAGGCAGAGAGCTCGCCTTGCGAACAACCCGGGGACGCTCATGAAATCCGTCGCCGTCCTGCTGTCCACCGCGCTCGCCGCTTCGCTGATGCTGGCCTCGCCCGCATCGGCGCAGGCTGCGGGCAACATCGCCGAGGCCGAGGCGCCCGATTATCCCGCCGTGCTGCCGCTGCGCGAACAGGCGAAGCTGCGCGATGCCTGGCTTGCCCAGCGGCTGGAGACCGTCGTGCCGGCGCTGATGCGCGAACAGGGCGTCGACATGTGGGTGCTGATCGCGCGCGAAGATGACGAGGACCCGGTGGTCGCGACGATGCTCGATGCGCGCTCGATGCACGCGCGGCGGCGCACCATCCTCGTCTTCTTCGACCCGGGCGAGGGCAAGCCGATCGAGCGGCTGACGGTGAGCCGCTACGGTCTGGCAGGGCTGTTCGCGCCTGCCTGGGTGCCCGAGCAACAGCCCGACCAGTGGAAGCGGCTCGCCGAGATCGTCGCCGAACGCAATCCGCAGAAGATCGCGCTCAACATCTCGTCGCAGACCGCGCTCGCCGACGGGCTCAGCCACAGCCAGCACGAGGATTTCGTCGCTGCGCTGCCCCCCGAATATCGCGAGCGCATCGTGCCTGCGGGACCGCTCGCCATCGGCTGGCTGGAAACGCGTATCCCGGCCGAGATGGAAGTCTATCCGTCCATCGTCCGGCTGGCGCACGCGATCATCGCCGAAGCGCTGTCCGACAAGGTCATCACGCCGGGAACCACCACCGCCGAGGACGTGCAATGGTGGATGCGCGAGAAGATCAGCGCGCTGGGCCTCAAGACCTGGTTTCATCCCTCGCTCGCCATCTTCCGCGCCAGCGAAGCAGGCGAGCTGACCGGCGATGCGGTGATCCAGCCGGGCGACATGCTGTGGACCGATTTCGGCATCACCTATCTCGGGCTCAACACCGATACCCAGCATCTCGCCTATGTGCTGAAACCCGGCGAGACCGACGCGCCCAAGGGCCTCAAGGCGGGGCTGGCCGCTGCCAACGCGGTGCAGGACATGCTCACGAGCGAATTCCGCGTCGGCCTGACCGGCAACGACCTGCTCGCCGCGACGCGCGCCAGGGCGATTGCCTCGGGCTATCAGCCGAGCATCTATTCGCACCCGATCGGCTTTCACGGCCATGGCGCGGGGCCTGCGATCGGTTTCTGGGACAATCAGGACAGCAGCCCGGCGGGCCGCTATCTCGTTCGCGCCAGCACCGCCTGGTCGATCGAGCTCGCGGTCACCAACAACGTGCCCGAATGGGGCGACAAGGCGGTCTCGTTCCGCACCGAGGAGGACATGTTCTTCGACGGCGAGAAGGTCGCGTATCTGGATGGCCGCCAGGAACGCTTTCACCTGATCCGGGGCGCCGCCGATGCGCCGATCGCGGCAGATTTGGCAGCACCGGAACCGCTACCGACCGAGCCGGTCGCGGATGCGGGCGAGTGAGGCGAGCCCCTCTCTCCCGAGGCGAACGGCTCTCTCCCCTTCAGGCGAGAGATACGAAGGCTTGCCAGCTTGTCTGGCTAGCCGGAGTTGAGAGGGGCTGACCTAGGCGCACTCCCCTCTCCCTCCGCCGCTGCGCGGCTCCTCCCTCTCCCCTCAAGGGGAAAGGGCGTGATCGGATCGCCCCTATTGATGCGTCCGCCCGAAATCGGGCTTGGCATCGTCCTGGCCCTGTTCGATGATCGAACGGCGGATGGCGCGGGTGCGGGTGAACAGCGCTTCGAGCTCGTCGCCCTTGTCCCAGCGGATCGCGCGCTGCAGCGCGGACAGATCCTCGGAAAAGCGCTGGAGCATCTCGAGCACCGCGTCCTTGTTCGACAGGAACACGTCGCGCCACATCACCGGATCGCTGGCCGCGATGCGGGTGAAGTCGCGAAAGCCCCCAGCGGAATATTTGATCACCTCGCTCTGTGTCACGCCTTCCAGATCGCTGGCGGTGCCGACGATGGTATAGGCGATGAGGTGCGGCAGATGGCTGGTCACCGCGAGCACCAGGTCATGGTGCGCGGCGTCCATCGTCTCGACATTCGCGCCCAGCGCTTGCCAGAAGGCCGCGACCTTCTCGCACGCCGCCGCATCGGCTTCGGCATCGGGCGTCAGGATGCACCAGCGGCCCTTGAACAGCGAGGCAAAGCCCGCTTCCGGCCCGCTATTCTCGGTGCCCGCCACTGGATGCGCCGGGACGATGATCGCCTGGGGCAGCGCGGAACGCAGCGCGGTCAGCACACTCGCCTTGCACGATCCGACATCGCTGATGATTGTCTCGGGTGCCAGATGCGGGGCCATGGCAGCGGCGGCAGCCGCCATCGCGCCGACGGGCACGCACAGGATGACCATCTGCGCCTCGGCCAGTTCGGCTCCGAAATCCGCGTGATAGCCATCGCACAGCCCGATCGCCTGCGCCCGCGCGCAGACATCGGCGCTGCGATCATAGCCCAGGATGCGCGTATCGGGCAGCGCCTGGCGCACCGCGCGCGCGATCGACGAACCGATCAGCCCCAGCCCGACGATCGCGATGGTATCGAATGGATGACTCATGCGGCCACCAGATCGCGCAGTATCTGAGCAATAGCGCGCATATGCGCCTCTTCGCCGATGGTGATGCGCAGTGCATGGCCGAGCCCCTGGCCCTTTGGCCAGCGCACGATATAGCCCGCCTGCATCAGCGCCGCATAGGCCTGTTCCGCGCTCACCGCGCCCTCGAACAGCACCAGCAGGAAATTGGCATGGCTGGGCACCACGGTCACGCCATGGTTGCCGAGCTGCGCGAGCTCGCCCGCGAGCCATTGCCGCCAGCGCGTATTATGCTCGCGCGAGCGGGTGACGAAATCGGTATCTGCCAGCGCCGCCAGCGCCGCAGCCTGGCCGGTGAGCGTGACGTTGAAGGGGCCGCGGATGCGGTTGAGCGTGTCGATGATCGATTTCGCCCCGAAACCCCAGCCGATGCGCTCGCCGGCCAGTCCATAGATCTTGGAGAAGGTGCGCGTGACCAGCACATTGGCGTGCTTGTCAGCCAGCTCCAGCCCGTGATCGTCCTCGTCCGCGTCCAGATATTCCGAATAGGCCTGGTCGAGCACCAGCAGCACATCCGACGGCAACCCGGCA